>CAZAMM010000012.1:0-44665 GCA_964486435.1 uncultured Methanosarcinales archaeon
TCTTTGGCTTTTATGGATAGGGACATAAGCTGTGAACAGAAAAAAATGCTAGCAGTATATCCCTGAGAGTACTGCTCCAAAATACAAAAGAACCCATGAAGTCAAACATTGAACACAGCATAAAGAGATAACCAGAAGTACGTACACCGAGAGTTTTGAAAAGACACTCCCTGGAAAACTCATTGATCAAAACTATGACACAGATCAATACCCCAACAGGTACTGTAAAAATAGAATTACCATGGAATAATGATGCATATAATGGACATGATCAATCTAAGAAAAACAACATCATAAGAATTTATTAGTACTTTATTCACGGATTGACTAATACTATTAAATATATATTAATTTGCTTGTGCCGGACAAATATATATATACAAACCTTATTTCTATATATCCTATAAATCTGACTTAAAAGAGGGATTGTCATAGAGACAAGAAAGGTGCAACAAACCGGTGGGTCAACCTATATAGTTTCACTACCAAAACAATGGGCAGATAAAGTGGGTATAAGGACTGGAAGCCGCCTCTCGCTTTCACCGCAACCGGACGGTAAGCTAGTGATAGACCCGATCCTGGACACTCCGCCAATAAAAAAGACACAGCTTGATGTAACTGACCGAATGGGAGATATTCTGATAAGAGACATTATAGCAGCCTATCTGGTAGGGGCGGACATATTAGAAATAAAATCAGAAAGAATGCTGGCTGAACAGAAGAACATCATAAGAGAGATGTGTTATAAATTGATCGGTCCCGAGATAATTGAAGAAACTGGAAAAAAAGTTGTCATAAAGGATCTGCTCAACCCCAATGAGATATCAATTAAAAAGAGCGTTAGAAGAATGTTCCTTTTATCCAACTCTATGCAAAAAGATGCTATCAGAGCACTTAAGACCAATGATAAGGACCTGGCACTTGATGTTATACAAAGAGACGATGATGTTGACAGATTATTCCTTCTGACGGCAAAACAATTCCGTGCGGTGCTAAAAGGTACCAAGCTTCCGGACACTTCAGAAACGTCAATAGATGAATATCACGACCTTCGCATGGCAGCAGGCCCTCTTGAGCGCATTGCAGACCATGCACAGAAGATAGCTAATATGGCTATGAATATGGAATATACGATCCCGGAAAATATAATGGGAATGATAGAAAAAGCTACTGAGGCAACCCGTCAGATAGTAGAAGATGCAATGGAATCTCTCTATAACCACGATGCTGAACTTGCAAATGAAGTGATAGAGAGAGAACATGCACTTAAGTTAAAGATAAATAAGCTGGATCAGTACATTTTGAAGATAGAATCCAATGAAGCAATAGTAGCACTAGGCATTGTTATGGACAGTATAGAAAGGACTGGTGATTACGGAGCAAACATAGCAGAAATAGCCATAAATTCAGCTATGTCTGCCTCACATGAATGATAAGTGCAAAAACAGAACAAGGATATATAACTATTATAAATCAAAGGATTATTATAGAAAAATAACATTTCAAGTTTCATGAGCTGGATTTCCAGGAGGGAATAAATGGGCGTAATTACATCATTCAAGCAAAATTTTTCTGATTTTTTTAAAAAGCTCTTTAGAAAAAAGAACGCACGCATAGGTATTTATGGTCCGCCGAACGCCGGAAAGACTACACTCGCAAATCGTATCCTACGCGACTGGACAGGCGATGCAATGGGTTCTGTATCTCATATCGCACATGAAACCCGCCGTGCAAGACGTCGCGAAGGTGTGACGATCAAGGCAAACGGGCATTCTATAACCCTCGATATAATAGACACACCGGGTCTTGCTACAAAAATCGATTTTCATGAGTTCATGGAACATGGAATGGAAGAAAATGAAGCAAAAAGAAGAGCCAAAGAAGCAACTGAAGGGGTTATAGAAGCTGTGAAATGGCTTGAAAACCTCGATGGCGTCATACTTGTTATGGATGCCACGGAAGACCCATACACACAGGTTAACGTCACAGTGATAGGCAACATGGAAGCAAGAAAGTTGCCCCTTTTAATAGCGGCCAACAAGATAGATCTCCCTGAATCATCACCTTCCACTATAAGAGATGCATTCCCCCAACACCCCATGGTGGCCATATCAGCACTTGAAGGAAAGAATATAGATACCCTCTATGAAGAGATTGCAAAAAGGTTTGGGTGATGCAAATGCAGGGAATCCAGATGGACCTTATATCTGAAGAAAAACTGGCTGAGATGGCTCCAGTTGAAAAAGTGAGATTCATAATCGATGAGGTTAGAAGTGGAAAGATACTTGTTCTGGAAAAAGGTCTGACACCTGAAGAGGAGGCAAGCCTCATAGAAATGACAATGACCCTGATAGATCCGGACGGCTTCTCAGGAATAGAGATGGAGAGTTATCCATCAAAAGATGATACCTCAATATTTGGAAAACTACTTAAGAAGCACACTGTCCGCACAAGACTTACAGTAGTGGGACCCGCAGATCAGCTTAAAACCCTTAAAAAGGATCGAAATATGATTAGTGCACTTCTGTCAGCTCACAAATGAGAGCTGATGAAAGGTGCAAATTGTGACCAAGATGGAACCTACAGACAATAGTGAAATAACAATATCTTCTGCTCAATCCCTTTGTGCCATTGAAATGGGAAGGGATGACGTTAATGTAGTGTGTAGCTATGGAAAAATATCAGTATGGTTTGGGAGAACCGCTCCTGGGAGAGTAATATGGAAAGTTCTCACCTGCATATCTAATGTTGACAAACTGGCAATCCACGAAAAAGAGATAATTTGCAGTTTTGATGATATCACTGTTTATGAAAGTTATGGATATGTATTGATATCCTATGCCAGGTCCAAAGGGGGTTATCGGGCAACTTTTAACATCCCCTTCTTAAGTAATCAGGCCCTGATATATCTTGCAGATTCTATTTTTAAAGAGCTCAAAGAAAAAAATGTACTCATTGATATATACTGGGCAGGCGATTACCCCAATATTGTAAGACTGTACCAGGAACTGTGCAACATCGAGGAATGGAAACTGAAAAATATAACCTATAAGGATGAAAGCAAGAGTGCACCAAATTTCTAAGCGCAAGGCAAGTGAGAAAATGATACAAAAAAAATTAGAAGTAACTGAATGCAAGTATTTGATTTCATCAATGGATATGATGACAAAACATCTCCAGAAGGTAGTTAATGAACTCGACCGCGAAAGGATCAAAGAGATGCTTGAGCATATAATAAATTCAAGATCGATATTTGTTATGGGAGCCGGCAGATCTGGGCTTGTAGGAAGAGCCTTTGCTATGAGGCTAATGCATCTTGGATTCACAGCTTATGTAGTAGGAGAGTCAACAACACCTGCAGTGACAAAAGAAGATGCAGTTGTTGCCATATCCGGCTCGGGGCAGACACTTTCTATGGCTAACCTGGGGAAGATCACAAAAGAGATAGGTGCTAAACTCATCACCATCACTTCCAACGAAGATTCCTCATTAGGAGAAATATCCGATACCGTAGTTAAGATAGCAGGAAGAACAAAGGAAGATGTCGGCGAGTATGTTGAAAGGCACCTGAGAGGAGAGTTCGCATATCTTACACCTCTTGGAACATCTTTTGAAACATCCGCAACTGTATTCCTTGATGGGGTCATAGCGGAACTTATCCATATCACAGGTGCTTCTGAAGAGGACCTAAAATCAAGACATAATAAATTGGAATAAAGGATGGAAGAATATGTCTGGGTCAAAGTTTGCTGACAGGGTTCTCAATATGAACATATCAGGCATAAGGAAGATGTTCGAAGCTGCGGGTTCAGATGCGATAAATCTTGGACTTGGGCAGCCTGATTTTGATACACCACAACACATCAAGCAAGCAGCCATCGATGCGATAAACTCAGGATTCACTGCATATACAGCTGGCCCTGGAATTATAGAACTCCGAGAGGAATTGAGTAGGAAATTTAAAAGAGAGAACTCTTTTACCGTTGATCCTTCAGAGATTATCGTCACTTCCGGAGCTTCAGAAGCTCTTGAGCTTGCCATTGCATCTCTTGTGAATCCGGGTGATGAAGTAATGATAGCTAATCCTGGATTTGTGTCCTATAATGCTCTTGTTAACATGATGGGAGGAAAAGTATCCAATATCCCCTTAGATGATGAACTTACCATCCGTCCTGAAACCATACTGGAGAGACTTAACTCTAAGACAAAGGCATTAGTGATCAATTCTCCTGCGAATCCTACCGGTGCAGTACAAACCAAGAAAGATATGAAAGCATTTGCAGAGATAGCGGATGACAAGAATATCACCATAATCTCTGATGAAGTCTATGAACATTTCATATATGAAGGAGAACATGTCAGCCCTGCACAGTTCACTGACAATGTGATAACTGTGAATGCTGTTTCCAAGACCTATGCCATGACAGGATGGAGAATAGGATATGTGGCCGCTAAAAAAGAATATGTGGAAGAGATGCTGAAGGTTCACCAGTATGTACAGGCATGCGCCAACTCAATTGCACAAAAAGCAGCTTTTGCAGCCATATCCGGACCCCAGGATTCAGTGACCCTAATGAAAGAAGAGTTCCTCAAGCGCAGGAACGTATTGATCGGGGGGCTAAGATCCATGGGACTTAAATGCGTGGTTCCAAAAGGAGCATTTTATGCATTCCCTGAAGTGGATGATTGCACTAAAGTGGCCAGCACCCTGATAACCAATGGAGTGGTAGTGGTGCCAGGCACAGCTTTTGGAGAAGGAGGAGATGGACATATAAGGATATCCTATGCATCATCCATGCCAAGCATCCACAAAGCACTGGAAATAATGAAAAACGTGCTTACTTAAATTTAAACGACAACTCTTTCACTCTTTTTTTCTTTGATCATTACCATAAGGGTGGTTAGTACTTCTTCGATGCCTTCCCCCGTAGCTGTGGACATGGACATATCTGTGAGATCCAAGTCTTGGAAATGAGGAAGATCGGATTTGTTGGATACGACAAGTATAGGTAGATCGAACTGATTTCGTACTTCCTGTAACAGATTTTTTTGCTCTTCAATGGTATAACCACAATTCTCACTTGCATCAATAAGGAAAAGTACCACTGCATCCAGATGTTTTAAAGCAGTTATTGCCTGCAGTTCAATATCGTTCCTCTTGGACATTGGCCTGTCCAGAAGACCAGGAGTATCAATAACTTGATAGCGTTGATCACCTATAGAAAAATGCCCTATTGACACTCCTTTAGTAGTAAATGGATAAGAAGCGACTTCAGGAGTTGCTTTAGTTGCTGCTGTTACAAAACTGGACTTACCAGTATTAGGATAACCAGCCACAACTATCGTTGGCTCTTCATGGACATCCGGAAGTTTACGCAGGATATTGCGTGCTTCATTTAAGAATAAAAGGTCTTTACTTATGGAATCCATCAATGACCCTATACGTCCGAAACATTGTTTGCGTAAGTTTTCCGGTGTTGGACTACCACGCATCCGACCTACATATTCCCTGGTGAGGTCATGTATCTTTTCACTTGTCCATGCTACTCTGGAAAGGGAAGTACGTAATTTATCCACACCTACAAGTATATCTGCCAGTTCGTAATAAAAACCGGACAACTCATCAAAATTAGGGAATTTTTTACTTATATTGGCCAGATTATCGGTCAATATATTAGCTGAGGTTAGCAGCATAGACTCCTGGGAATCAAGGAAGCTTGCCCTGCTACTTGATTTTTTCCCAGTTGCTGCCCTTACACCTCTTCTGAAGGCTTTATCTATAAGTTCATCAGAAGTGCGTATAGTAGGAATCTTTTCGAATATCATTGTTTCTTTACCTATATGACGTTCAAGGCATAATGACGTATATAATTGTTGTTCTGCAGAGAGAATGTAATTAACATTGATGAAAAATACTCAAATATATATATATGGGTGTAGTACTATATTTTAATTTTCTAAGAGGCGAATGGTGATCACATGGAGCTCACACCTATCCAGAAAGACATACTTATTGCTTTAATCAATCTCCAGAGGGAAAAGGACCGCGCTATAAAAGGTGAAGAAATAGCAGAAATAATCAACCGAAATCCGGGCACGGTCAGAAACCAGATGCAATCCTTAAAAGTACTTGAACTTGTGGAAGGAGTACCTGGTCCAAAAGGTGGTTATAAGGCAACCGGGGAGGCTTACGAGGCTTTAAATGTCACAGCAATGGAGAACGAAGCGATGGTACCCATCTACAGGAATGGGGAAGTAGTAGAAGGGGCAACTGTGGCAGAGATCAGTTTTACTACTGTACGTCACCCGGACCTTTGCCATGGAATGATAAAGGTACTTGGTAACATAAGAACATTTGAACAGGGAGACCTTGTACAGATGGGGCCAACTCCGGTCAACAGGCTCATAGTAAGAGGAGAGATAGTGGGCAGAGACGATACAGAGAACACACTTGTGTTTTCAATAAATGAGATGATATCTCTGCCTAAAAAGCCCGTGAGATATTATTCCAGCAAGAATTTCATCGCAGTAAACTTGAATACCAGTATAAAAGATGCTGCTGCGATGCTTTCACAGAGCAACATACATGGTGCTCCTGTAGAAGACAATGGGAACATAGTAGGAGTAATTACCTTCAAAGATATTGGGCAAGCCCTTGCAAAGGGAAGCATGAATTCAAAAGTTAAAGACATAATGGCAATGGATCTGATAACTATTGATTCAGAAGCCTCCCTCATAGATGCCGTTAAACTGTTCAATGCCCATGGAGTGGGATTCATTATAGTAACCTATGATGGTGTTCCAAAAAGTGTACTGTCAAAGACAGATGTACTGCACGAGCTTGCAGTCTACTGATAGAAAGCACGCACATATAAGAAAGGATTATAAATAGAGGTTTATTTTCTTCTCTTTCTCATTTCCTGGGCGATGTCCTCCAGGGAAATATCAAGCGCAGCGAACATAACC
Source organism: uncultured Methanosarcinales archaeon (assembly GCA_964486435.1). Lineage (GTDB taxonomy): Archaea > Halobacteriota > Methanosarcinia > Methanosarcinales > Methanosarcinaceae > Methanomethylovorans. Next base: position 6,967 of record CAZAMM010000012.1, read on the forward strand.
AACATATGGAATATCAGATCAGACGACTCGTATACGATCTGATCTTTTTCTTTTTCTTTGACTGCTAAAATTGTTTCAATTGCTTCTTCTCCGACCTTCTCAAGTATCTTGTTGATACCTTTCCTATGATTGAGCAAGGAACAGACATACGATCCTTCTACAGGATTCGACTTACGATCACGGATAACATCATAAACATCATTCAGGACGGACAGATCAGCATCGGACATAGTTCACCTCGGAGTAAAGAATACGAAGCAAGTGCAATGAAGCGGTCTTTATGTAAAGAGTTTTCCCTGTTGATCAAAAATAGAATTTAATGTGAAGACGTTGGAATATATCCATCCAATATGACGGGTATTGGTAGAACCAACGTCTTATTCAAATTATCACTGAAGAAATGTATTTATCTCTTTTGGTCTCATTGGCTCAGATCTTCCGCGGGTCAGTGATCTCACCGGTAAGAGCTGATGCAGCAGCAGTTGCTGGAGAGCTTAGATAGACAAATGAAGCGGGACTTCCTTCCCTGCCCTTGAAGTTGCGGTTGGATGTTGCAAGCCCTACCTCGCCATCGCCTAGCAATCCAAAAGAGCCGCCCATACATGGTCCACAGCACGGAGCCTCCACAATGGCACCAGCCTCCATGAACTGCTCTACATAACCGGCTTTGAGAACTTTCAGATATTCTGTCCTGGAAGCAGGAATAATGAGCAACCTGACTCCTTTGGCAACCGGCTCATCACCCATGATCTTTGCTACTATTTCAATATCTTCAAATCTGCCGTTGGTGCATGAACCCACAAATATCTGATCAAGTTTCGTACCTTCCACTTCTGTAACCGGTTTTACGTTGTCAACGTTGTGAGGGCAGGCAACCTGTGGTTCGAGCTTGGAGATATCATATTTCCTGATCTCAGAATATTTTGCACCTTCATCGGGTTTCCAGTATGGATCAAATTTATAATCAGGAATACGTTCCTCAAGGTAAGCAGCAGTAATTTCATCGGCTTCGATAATACCGGCCTTTCCACCCATTTCTATAGCCATATTGGAGATGGTCATCCTCTCAGAGATAGACATACTGTGGATAGTCGATCCGGCATACTCTGCAGCCTGGTAACGGGCGCCTTCTACGCCTACATCACCAATTAAGTGCAGGATGAGGTCTTTAGAATATACCTGTTTTGGCAACTTACCCTCCACTTCAAACCTGATGGTCTCAGGCACCTTGAACCATAGCTTGCCTGTGGCAAAGACTGCTGCCATGTCCGTAGAACCTATACCAGTAGAAAAAGCACCGATAGCCCCATATGCGCACGTGTGGGAATCCGAACCCACTACAAGGTCACCAGGGCTTACATGTCCTTTTTCGGGCATGATCTGGTGACATATTCCTTCATACACATCATAGTTGAGTATGCCCTGTTCCTGGGAGAATTTGCGAAGTTTTATGTGGTTTGCTGCAGCATTTAGAGAGTCTGCCGGCACTTGATGATCAAAAATGATCACTATCTTGCTGGGATCCCACACTTTCTTCTCTTGCTTACTTGCCATGATCTCATAAAAACCATCTATTGCAAGAGGACCCGTGATATCGTGGGTCATTGCACGATCGATATTTGCAAGTACGAATTCCCCTGCCTTCACGGCCTTTCCTGATGCTTTAGAGAAGATCTTCTCAGCAATAGTCATTGGATAGTTGATGTTCTCAGACATGGTGATCAACGTTCTAATCTTTCATTATAAATAAAGCGATATATATAGGGATCACATACGCTCACATCTGCGATGGGTCCCTTCACTGTCATGCACTATATAGAATACATGCCCCTTTTTGAACCTTTCCAGAGAAAAGCCAACTTTTGTTGTCAAAGGGTCAAAATGTTCGTAGTGCTGATATACAAGAATACGCTCTTCAAGTTCATGCACATACCTATCTAGTACCAGCTTTGCAAGTGTAAGACTATCAGAATAGGATATATCTGATCCCAAGCCCTTACATTCTGATGTATGAAGTTTGCAATCCTCCATATAAAAAGGATATGTCTGACACAGAGCAGGACGATGCCCATAGATCTTGCACTTGGTGGATGAAACCGTAGCTTCCAGGAAAAGACAATCTCGATTATTTTTACGCCTGAGCATCCAGCCAAAGCTGTGAATATTTCCTTCACTATCAATGAATGGGATAAGATCTGAAGGATCAGAAATTCCTTTAAGAGCATTCTCAGCTTCAACAGGGATAAAAGGTAATGAAAACTCTGAAGCAGATAAACTACTTGTAGATATGCGCAAAATATCCTTCTGCAGGAGCATTACACGGTTATCACTGTGATCACCTCTGCAACAGTTACCGCATTGAGTGCATGAAAATCCTACTTCTCTTATCATTGAGGCTATACATCTAACTTCGAGTTCGGTTGCTTGATGTAATTCCTTTCTTGCATCTTGGATCAGAAGATCTTTGTACCGCTCTGAAAAAGACATTGAGGTCCTATTGACACAATATGATTAATCAAGATAGCGGGCAGTATAGTACAAACCATAGATGACACATAAAATGTTACAAAAAAAAACAGACATGAAACAGATAGAAAATAAATGCAAAAGGAAAGGAAAGGAAAGAGAAACGATCAAATCGGTGTTGCTAAAATGCAGAAAAACCAATCATACAAGTATGAAACGATTTCATCCGCCTGTTCATACGAATTCATACATATGCTTAATGACCCCGGAAAAAGAATTTTGTGTGAATCGATATGAAAACGTAAGAAATGTAAATTTTAAAACAAAAACAAAAGAAATTACATAATAAAAAAGAAGAAATTAGCCTTTAACAGACTAGTTCTTGCTTGATTCTTCCACACCTACCACATTCAGAAACCTTTTAACAACCGATTCGTCCACAAGCTTAAGCAAAGTTTGCCTGTCTTTTGCAACGCTGAACAGACCAAGGGATATCTGTGCAGCTGCAGCATTGGCATGACCACCACCGGAACCTTCACCAAATGCTTTTTTCATTACATCTCCAAGGTTTACACGTATGTCGTTGCTTCTTCCGGAAATAAATATAGTATCCTCCGACACACCAAAGACCAGGGTGGTAGATATCCCTTCAAGGTTCAGCAGGTAGTCCGCTGCCTGAGGTAATGTGTCTCTGTCCCTTATAGTGCCTACGTTAGAAATGAGGTAACCGCTATATACACGTCTGTTGAGAATAGCCTCACCTAACACGTCCAGAGTTTCCGTGGACATTGAAGGACGCTCCAGCTGATCCAGGATATCGTGTTCCGAAAGAGGATACAAAAAAGATGCTGCAGAAAGATCTGAAGAATCAGTATTCCTTTTAAAGTCCAGAGTATCGGTACGGATACCATAAAGCAAAGCAGTTGCAAGTTTCTGGTCGATATCAATATTTAATTCCTGAAGATACTTTGTAAGGATAGTTGCCGAAGCCCCCACATTAGGACGTATATCAATGAACTCTGCATCGATATGTGTATCACCGATAGGATGGTGATCGAAAACAGCACCTATATGAGTGCCTGGTTGCAATTTATTGTTGGAGCCGGGAACTGCACAGTCTACAAGAGCAATTTTGTCATAATTTGAGATATCACGATCTTCCATCTTGAATAAGTCTATACCCAACAAATTGACAAATGCCTTGTTCTCCTGATGGCCTATCTCTCCACCATATAAAATATCCGAAACTACATCAAAACTCTTAGCAATCTCCTGTAAAGCAAGCGCACCTGAGATAGAATCCGGATCAGGATTATTGTGCACGACTATTGCCAATGTCTTTCCCCTCAGACCATTGAACCACTGGACAAGTTTGTTCCCCCTTAACATTGACTCTGCTCTTTCCAGAGATCTTGCAAGGGATTTTGCCACTACCTTAGGAGGAATTATCACAAGATCAGCCCCAAGGTTTTCCATTTCCTGCATATCGATCGCATCTGAGGCCCTGGCTACACAATAAACATCAGGCGAAACTCTCTTTCGTATATTTTCCAATGCGGCTTTATTAGCAAGAGGATCAGAGCTAAGGATCATAATAGCTGCCAGGTTTTTAGTATTGATCTTTTCCAGAACCTCCGGGTCACTTATATCTCCTACAATAGCATCATAAGCTTCTTCCCTCAAGGTTTCTACTTTTTGAGTATCTTTATCTACAATGAATAGCTCTTTATCACGTTCCTTGAGTTCTTTGATAAGAGCAAAACCCAAACTACCGCTGCCCAGAACCAGATAAAGTGGTTTTATTTTAGACTTATCTATGGCATTCATCTCTTTGGTGTTGGCGTTAATAGAACGACCTCCATAACCTTCAGACCAGTCAACACGATATTTACATAATAACTGGATTAGCGAAATATGAATAAATAGAATGTGAACAATGGATTAATAGATAACTATGGATTCTATTACCTGGGAAGAAATGAAAGCCATTGATACAAATTGTGCACAGCTTGGTCTTTTACCTATCCAGCTCATGGAAAACGCAGGTTGTTCAGTATCAAAAGTTATAAGGGACCATTTATTCCAAGGAAAAATATTGCTGATCGCAGGCAGAGGAAACAACGGAGGAGATGCCTTTGTAGCCGCACGCCACCTTGGCCAATTCCCGCAATTCCAGGTCGATGTTATACTTTTAGGAAATGCAGCCTCTATCCGTACTGAAGAAGCAAAGAGAAACTTTCTGCTGCTTAGGCATTGTAATATCAATAGCATAAATGAAATAACATGCTCCGGAGATGTAAAGTTAGCAGATCTGATAAATAATGCTGACATTATAGTTGACGGAATACTTGGAACTGGCGTAACAGGAATGGTTAGAGAACCGGAGGCTTCGGCAATAGATCTTATTAATTCATCTGGAAAATATGTGATATCCATTGACGTGCCTTCGGGAACAACGGACACAAATAATGGTGCAGCAAAATGTGTCAAAGCAAATCTTACCATTACGTTCCATAAAATGAAAAAAGAATTGAACAAAACCATGATGTCCTGTTACACAGGAGAATTAAAGGTTGAAGAGATAGGTGTTTGTTCTCATGCTGAGAGTTTTATAGGCACAGGGAACCTGAGAAGCCTGAAAAGAAGAAGCCATGATTCCCACAAGGGGCAAGCTGGCAGAATACTTATAATAGGTGGAGGAGCTTATTCAGGAGCTCCTGCCCTGGCAGCCCTGGCAGCGCTTAGAACAGGAGCTGATATAGTAACAGTAGCAGCTCCATCCAATGTAGCCGGCACAATTGCATCGTTCTCTCCTGACCTTATTGTACGCTGCCTGTCAAATCAAAGACTATGCGGTGAAGACATACCCTTGATATCAAGGCTTGCAGAGCAGCATGATGTGATAGTTATGGGCATGGGACTTGGGAATGAGGAGGAAGTGGTTTCAACTGCAAGCAGGATAATTCCCATGTGTAAAAAGCTAGTGATAGATGCAGATGCACTGCCTGCCCTGGAGAATGCTGAGAACAGTGGTTCTGAAATAGTGATCACACCTCATACCAGAGAGCTCTCACGTATGAGGAAAGAGGAAACCTCTGTGGACTTAACTAAAAGGATAGAAGAAGTAATGACATTTTCCAGAGAAAAGAAATTAGTGATCCTTCTAAAAGGAGTGGTGGATGTAATATCCGATGGAAAGAAAGTGCTACTTAACAGAACAGGTAATGCAGGAATGAGTGTAGGTGGCACAGGGGATGTGCTTGCAGGGATCACAGGTGCACTTTTAGCCACTAATACACCAATGAAAGCTGCATCTTGCGCTGCCTACATAAACGGAGCCGCAGGGGACCTGGCATTCAGGGATAAAGGATATGGATTGATTGCTACCGATATAATAGAAAAGATAACTGAAGTAATAAGGGAGTGATTTCTATGACAAAAAATGAGAACAGAAAGATCATAGTTGATATAGAGAGAAAAAATGTAAGGATAGTTATTACCCATGATGAAGATGAGGAGATACTGAAACTAACAGTGGATGAAGCAAAAGACCTGATCGAAAAGCTAGAGAACGCTGTTGAGGACTATCAGCAACGACAAAAACTGCGTATAGACTAAATGTATGGTGGTTCTCTTGGAAACAAAACTAAGTCACCTGAAAGATGACAGAGCCATCATGATAGATATCAGTGACAAAGATATCATTGAAAGACGCGCAACGGCTGTTGGTGAGATCTTACTCTCCAACCTAACGATAGAGAGGATTAAAAATGGCACTATGGAAAAGGGTAATGTATTGGCAACCGCCAGGACTGCAGCTATATTTGGAGTAAAAAGAACACCCGAAATAATACCAATGTGCCATCAGATACCTATAACAGGTGTAGATGTCAATTTTATATTCCATGAAGGGTCAATAGCTGTCACCGTAGAAGTCCGGTCTGTCGGAAGAACTGGAGTGGAAATGGAAGCACTTACTGGTGTTTCTATCGCACTGCTGACAGTATGGGACATGGTGAAATCTGCAGAAAAAGATAATACAGGCAATTATCCTCACACGGCCATACAGAATATAAAAGTGCTTGAGAAAATAAAGGGAAGCAAAACTAATTAACATAAGACATTGTAGAGTAGGAAAATCATATCCTAAAGAACAAGTAAACAATTTCATGAGGTACTAAAATTGAAAATAATAGGAGGACCGGCATCACAGGCACTTGCCACCCGTGTAGCAAGGGAAATGAACATCGAACCAACTCTTTGTGAGTTTAACCGTTTTCCTGATGGGGAGATCTATACCCGTATAATGGAAGAACCTATGGATGAAGTGACAATCATTCAGAGCACAGCAACTGATTCTGACCTCATGGCACTGCTGCTTATGATAGATGCCTGTGAAGATGCACAGGTGGTAAATGTAGTCATTCCCTATATGGGATATGCACGCCAGGATAAGAAATTCAAATATGGAGAACCCATCAGTGCAAGAGCTGTGGCCAGGGCTATATCTGCAGACAGGATATTTACAGTAAATATCCACAAGCCAAGTATCCTGGATTATTTCAGTTCTGATGCTTTTGACCTGGATGCATCAGAAGTCATAGGAAAATATGTCAGTTCCCTCCAGCTGAAAGATCCACTGATAGTAGCTCCTGATATAGGTGCTATGAATCTTGCAGAAAATACTGCAAAAGGAGTAGGTATCCAGTACGACCACCTTGAAAAGACCAGGCTCTCCGGCGACACTGTCACGATCAAGACGAAGAATATGGATGTATGTGGCAGAGACGTTGTACTGGTGGATGATATGATAGCCACAGGTGGCACAATGGCAGAATCCATAAAACTTCTCAAGAGCCAGGGAGCAAGAGAAGTCTACCTTGCATGCGTGCATCCGGTACTGGCAAAGAATGCAGTGTTGCGCCTCTTCAACGCAGGTGTACGGGACATAATTGCCACAGACACACTGGAAAAAGCACAGAGCTCTGTAAGTGTTGCATCCCTTATTGCTGGGTCCGTGAAGAATTTCCAACGTTGAATCATTATTGAGAAGGATAATAGGAATTCCGGCAAAATATCCTTTAGAAAATGCAGGTAAAACAATGTCACCTCTTTCGTGTGCACTGACACACAAAAGAGACAAATTGAGTAACAGAATGCGGAAATTTCCACAAAACAACTCTTTCTGAAAGGGTCATGCTTGATGTATACATCAAATGTTAAGACCATTGACAATTTTGAAAAGATAACTGTAAGTAATAAAAATACAACTGTTATCAAAACACACTCAAAGGTCAAAAGAGATAGAGAATAAATAAAGTGAGATAAACATACTTCCCACAAAAAGAAAAAGATTGGAGATGAGCTTGCCCTGCTACCTTCAAAAATAGAAGAAAGTGACATCGAAAAGATATACATAATACTTCTGGAGGAATTTGGCCCTCAGAGGTGGTGGCCTGCAGAAACACGCTTTGAAGTAATTGTTGGTGCTTTACTGACTCAGCAGACAAAGTGGGATAATGTAGAAAAGGCCATATGTAATCTCAAAAAGGCAGGAGTGCTGGAACCTCATGATCTTGCCAAAGTAGAGATCAACTCACTGGAAGAAATGATAAGATGCTGTGGATTCTATCACCAGAAAGCCAGCAGATTAAAAAACATAGCACAGTTCTTGACCGAGAAGAATATAGATGAACTGTTCAAACTTCCCATTGATCAGTTACGTAAAGTCCTATTGACTCTGAACGGTGTTGGCAATGAAACTGCAGATAGTATAATATTGTACGCTGCTGATAAGCCTAAATTTGTTATCGATGCATATACTACACGTATTATGGGATGCATGGGTGTGGAAGGTAATTATGAAGATCTGCAGATGTTATTTGAAAATACGTTACCAAAAGATGTAAACATGTTCAAGGAGTACCATGCACTTATTGTTGAATATGCAAAATCCTATTGTGGAAAAAAACGCTGTAAAGAATGTATTTTGCTAAATGGTCACAGGGAAGGAACAATGCATGGACAAGAGCAAGTATAAAGAGATCTATGGATTATTGGAAGACATAACAGACGTAGGACCTGTGGCCAAGGATTTCGACATTCATCCTGGGATTGCGTACATGATATTATCTCAAAAGACAGTGTCCAAGGTTAAATCAGACTTTGGCTATTTGAAGAGAAACGGGAAGGCACAACTAGAACAATGGAACAGAGGAAAAACGATAGTTGAAATGGCCAGGGCAAAAAAGATACCTCCCACTTTGATGGCTTCCATCATCCTGAAGGAACTGAACATACCTAAAAAATTGGCACTTAACTCCCCTGCAAAACTTCAAAACAGAAGGTTGGGCCTGGAGATAGTTCAGGCATTGGACAAAGATCCTTTTTTTTCCCCACGCGCACATAATCTTCAACTGGAAAAAGGCAGACTCGGGGAGGAGATAATAGCCCGGTGGCTTAAGGCCCATAAAATAGATTTTCTTACCGAGGAGCAATTAAGAGAGCAGAACATAACCAAAACCCCAGATTTCCTGTTGCCTGAACCCATAACCATAGATGGTATGAAAATATCCTGGATAGAGAGCAAGGCAATCTTTGGGGATGAACAGGAACATAAACACTATACAAAAAAGCAGTTCTCCCATTACGAACAGATGTCCGGTAATGGATTAGTGGTCTATTGGTATGGGTTCCTGGATACACTCGAAAATAATGGGCATATCATAAAATGCTATCTGTTCTTTGAAGAATTTAAAAAAGAAGTTATTGAACTTCTGAACTTTGGAGTTCACCAGTAAATACAAGCACAGCTTGAGTTGCATTAGCGTCTACTTCATCGTCTTCCTGATGGCCTTCTTCATCATAAAGAACCGGAGAGAAGGCAATAGCACCATGAGTACCCAACACTTCAATCAGAGAAGCAAGTTCATCACCAGCCGGGTCCCTCATCCTATACAGCATGAATATGTCCCTCATAACTGAAAGACTGTTTCTTTCTCCTTTAGGTGTGATACGAGTCATTGAGGAAAAGAGCATATAATACTAATTAACTCTTTCGATTCGTATTTATGCGAACATTTTTTACTCATGTGAGAAGAAAAGAGATCATAGTATGCATGTGGCTTCGAGAGATATGTATATGCCAGGTTAAAGCTAATACTCCATAATTTGTGCAATCGCTAGTACAGACGAGCAATCCCTGAACCTCGCAAGCATGAATTCACACCACAGCTCTAAAATAATAGTATACAATTTCATAATGCATCATTATTATGAATTTGGTGAACTAATATGGCAGAGATTACGCATTGGGCAGATGTCATGGCAGAAGAAATCCTAAGGAGTGGAAAAAAACACCTTGTGGCAACTGGCATCACCCCTTCAGGACACATACACATAGGGAACATGAGAGAAGTGGTCACAGCAGATGCAACATATCGTGCCCTGCTTGATCAGGGAGCGGATGCAGAGATAATCTATGTTGCAGACACATATGACCCTCTGAGGAAAGTGTATCCATTTCTTGACGAAAGCTTTGCACTGCATGTGGGAAAACCCATTTCAGAAATTCCCTGCCCGTGCGGCGAGTGTTCTAGTTACGCAGAACATTTCCTCAATCCCTTCTACAAAGCCCTTGATCGCTTAGGAATTCATCCTAAAATATACCGGGCTGATGAGATGTATAAACAGGGAATGTATGTGGAAAGCATCAAAACAGCTCTTCTTAACAGGGACAAGATAGCACGTATCCTGCAGGAACACTCCGGAAAAGAGGTCACAGCTGACTGGAGCCCATTTAACCCGATCTGTAACAAATGTGCCCGGCTTACGACCACTAAAGTCACTGGATTTGATATTGAAGCAGAGACAGTTAATTATGCTTGCTCCTGCGGGGACTGCGGAACAGTGTCAATGACAGGAGGAGGGAAACTGACATGGCGTGTGGACTGGCCTGCCCGCTGGGGCGTGCTGGGAGTTACAGTTGAGCCTTTTGGGAAGGACCATGCTTCCAAAGGTGGGTCCTACGATACAGGCAAGGCCATAAGTGAGGAAATTTATGGGCATAAAGCACCATACCCGGTGATATATGAATGGATCATGCTGGGTACAAAAGGCGCAATGTCTTCCTCAAGCGGAGTGGTAGTATCAATATCAGATATGCTGGAAGTCCTCCCACCCGAAATATTGAGATATTTAATAATAAGAACAAAGCCTGAAAAGCATATTCGCTTTGATCCGTCCCTTCCTTTGCTCAACCTTGTGGACGAATATGAAAAACTTAGTGCTGATACCGAAGGGTCGAGTTACAACAGGCGCCTAAAAGAACTATCACATGCAGCAGGCATCTGTCATACAGATATTCCATTCAAACACATGATCACTATTTATCAGGTAGCTCATGGTGATCTTGACAGAGTTATGAAAATTGTGGAAAGATCAGGATACAGCACAAAGAACGAGAAATGTATCCTGGAGCTGGCAGAAAATGTCGGAAAGTGGCTTGATATGTATGCTCCTGACATGGTAAAGTTCAGTGTGAAAGAAGAGATCCCTGTGCAGGCTGCAATCTTGAACGCTACCCAGAGAGCTTTTCTTCAGGCATTGTCCGAGGAGATAGATGCTGCAAAAGAACTGAGCGGGGAAAATTACCACAACCTTGTATATTCATCCCAGGATAAGAGTTCGTCACTTAACGCCAGGATGGCGCGTATAATGGAGATTAGTGCTGATGAGCTGGAAGTGAGAACCACTGAAATGTTCAAAGCCATTTATCTGGCCGTGCTGGGACAGCAATCGGGCCCAAAGGCAGGATGGTTCCTTTCCTCAATGGAAAAGGATTTCCTTTCAGAAAGATTCAAAGAAGCTGCTAGTTACAGGCCATAAAGCATTGACAGAGAAAGAAGATATTCTTGCGTGGGAAAAGGAGTACAGGCATTTGCAATGGGGCTGCGCAGGCTCCATATCCCATATAACAGAAATGCTTCCTCCTGGAAGCAAAGTACTGGATGTAGGATGCGGATGCGGAAGACACCTTCTTCCACTATCTGCCCGCTACAGCACAACAGGCATGGATATTTCATCCATTGCTTTGTACAGAGCAAGAGACTACCTGAAAAAGCAGGATAGAAAAGCTGATTTTGTCACTGCAAGTCTTACTCACTTGCCCTTTAAAGGAGAAACTTTTGATGCTGTGATCTGTCTGGGAGTACTGCAGCATCTGACTGAAGCAGGGAGATATGCTGCAGCCAGCGAGATAAGAAGAGTTTTAAAATGCAATGGATTGGTATTCCTGGAGGTCTTTGGTTCTCAGGATATGAGATATGGGGGAGAGGAAGTAGAAGAACGCAGCTTTATGCGTCAGAATGGAATACTTTACCATTATTTCATTCCAGAAGAAATAAAGATACTTTTTAAAGGTTTTGAATTCCTTGGATTTAAAGACAATATATTAAAAAAGAACTATAGAAGAGAGAAATATATCCGGCACATGATTAGTGCCGTTATGCGCTATGATCAGAAGAATATGCCTGCATAGTGTAGCAGTATCACAAGGATGGCACCAAAAACACCTGCAATGGCACAGGTAAGGACCACAACCCAGGAATATGCTATTTCCAGTCCCAGAACGGTATTGGCGATAACAAGCACCAGCAATCCCACGATAGTATTGACCACCATGTTCTTTACAGTCTTCAGGACTTTGTAAAGGAGGTATGCAATTACTATTGCAGCCAGAACTATTATGATCTCTGTTACCATAAATAGGAAATAAGGCAGGATAAATATTTAACTATTGTCCTTATATTGTGCCTGCAATGAAGCAAGGAAACTTGCCACTGTTGTTTCAAGATCCTCAGGTCTGGAATACAGCTGCAGGAAAATATGGGGATTACCTAAGACCATAGCCGATATATTCGATTCAGATCTGTACAGACACATGACCGGAATATCCCTTTTAACTGCACTGCATATCTCATAACCAACACCAATAGAAGGGATAGTCACTTCTGCGATGAGGCATGAACTGTTCTCTAAGAGAGCCATATCCCTTGCAAAGATCTCCTGCTCTGTCATGGCAGATTCCACTTTTTCAACCATTGGGTCTGCTACGTGTTCAGTAAGTACTTCATGCCCTTTAGAAACAATAAATGAGCAAAGATGCTGATAAACTGGTAACAATTCCCTTCCACCGCGGATAGAGCCTGAAAAGAAGACTTTCATAATACTCCTCTGAAATAATGTCCTTTAGTATATTTCTCACATATGTCCCTGCAGGAAAGATGAGAGATCCCTTGATCGGAAGTACATTGCCCGATGAATTTTTTGTATGAAGATACCACTAACCGCACTTTCTGAGCATCCATGTACCTTACGTCGATCCTGAATCTGAATACACCTGCTTTGATAAATCTGGACATGTCATCCAGCAGACATAATTCCCTGGAATTGAAAATATGGGTCCTGCAGTGTTCATCCATAATTAGCGGGAATTCAAAACCTTTTTCATCCTTAACTACAAACTGACTATCCCTGCATGGCATGGAGCATGCATCCTTTTTCCCACCCAGCAAACTCCCAACAATACAATTCTCTATAACCATGAGTTTGAGAGTTCCATGCACCATGCATTCCACTGTTCCATACCTGCTCAGTGATGAGACCTGCTCCAGCGTGAGTTCTGGAGATAGGGACACTACTTCGGCGCCTGAACTATGCAAAAATGAAACCGATTTGTGGTTGAATACGTTAAGAGAATAGTCTATAACAATATTGCACTTCAACTGTTGAACTGCTCTGAGAACGCCAAGGTTGCCAACAAGCACTCCACAGAAACCAATTTTCAAAGCCTCTCTGACAAGCAAAAGAAGTGTATTCATTTCCTTATCCCAGACAATGGATGGCGTTGTAAGATATATCTGGCAGCCTGCCCTAAATGCAATATCATGTGCTTCTTTTAATGTAGCTTTCGTATGCCTGCGGAAGTACTCATCTCCAAAATAAATAATATCCGCGCCTTCATCTGCTGCACGCAATAAGCAATCCAGAGTACTCACACTGACGGACAGCAAAGGTTTTCCTGTTTTTTCTTCAGGGTAAGAAGAATGTGAAAAAATAAAATCTTCAGATGTACGTTTCCATTTTCTGATCCTTATCTTTTCCATTTCCTGAATGGCATTGTTACGGATATTGTTCAGTTCCTTGATAGGAATGAAAATATCGGAATCTGATCTGATTTCCAGTGAAACAGGACAAAAAACAGTATTTCCAAGCTTTAAGAGCTGTTTTTCAATATCTCTCTTGGTTGTCGGATTTTTCTGGGATGGTTCAACAACATATTCCGAGATTATGCGTACTACGTTTTTTTCACTATCCTCCATATACAGTTCCAGATGTTTACCTTGCGTAGCAGTGATTTTAAGCCTCACAGATACTTTGCGCACAGGATCCCGGGAAGCAAAAGATAAATCTATAGACTTCAATAGTGAGATGTCTGAGGTTCTGTATACATGCGTACCGACAGATATGGGACTGGAAAGGAGAAGGTCTACAACCATGCCTTTAACAGCAGTATTTATCGGTTTGTCCTTGTAGAGCATCCTGGTTACTATCTCACCCATCCCTTCACATGAAAAACCTATTCCATCTCCAACATCTAGAGGAACTGACAATTTAAGGCTTACATAGCCTCCTCTGGAACGACCAATTACAGTGCCCACCAGAACTCCCCGATTATAAGGTACATCATGGTCCATTAGCTCAAGGCGTGTTTTTCCCGATAGATATGCATGGGTGAAACCTCTGTTGAAAAGCTGTTCAAGTATGTTTGACTCTTCCTCTGATACAAAATAACCTATAGGATCTGCTTTATACCGGTCAAGAAGCCGTCTATAAATACCCACTACACCTGCCACATATTCGGGACGTTTCATCCTTCCTTCGATCTTAAGGGACGAAACACCTGCTTTGATAATTTTGGGCAGGATTTCAGCAGTATTAAGATCTTTTGGACTTAGCAGGAAATTACCCCTGACATTGACCTCTTCTCCATTCTTCTTGAGAGCATAGTGCTTACGACAGGGCTGTGCACAGTATCCTCTGTTGCCGCTTCTTCCACCGATCATGCTGCTAAACAAACATTGTCCGGAGTAACAGATACATAGAGCACCATGAATGAATACCTCAAGTTCTGCCTGCGTATGATCACGGATGGAACGGATAGCTTCAAGTGAAAGTTCTCTTGCAAGCACGACCCTTTTTACACCCAGATCTTCAAGTAAACGTACACTTTCAGTGTTATGTACTGTCATCTGCGTACTTGCATGTACAGGAAGTTCCGGAAGAAATTCACGTAAAAATGAAAGCAAACCGATATCCTGCACTATTACGGCATCTGCTCCATATGCGGCAATGCTCTGCAGTGTTCTGGCAGCTTCAGCAAATTCTGTATCTTTTATAAGAGTATTCACGGTAACATATACCTTCACGCCTCTGAGGTGAGCATAGTCGGTAACCTGTTCCAGCTCATCGAGAGAAAAATTAGAAGCATAAGCTCTGGCACTGAGTTTCTTAACACCCAGATACACAGCATCTGCACCATTTTCCACAGCTGCCTTAAGAGACAGCATATCACCGGCAGGAGCCAGCAGTTCAGGGATCATAGACATTAGATGTTCTGATGATGTCACGATATATAAAAGATGGCCGGAATACCTTGAAGTTTCCGGTCAGTTCCATGGAACAGAATTATGATGGATCCTATACCTGTTTTTTTTATCAGGTTGAATTTGAGCACATATAGACAGAAAGCTACTACTGAAAGGTCAAACACAGCCTTGATGAAAGGGACACATCCTGACTCCAACAATATATATAATATCATATACCGAACTGGAAAGAAGAGATTGCCAGCAAAAGTAACGTGACATAGTAAACTCTAAAAGTACTAAGCACAATTCAAAACCCTATGATGTGCTGTTTATTTATTCTCCCATTTAAACTATATCTGAAATAATAAAATATGGGTAAAAAAGATAGCTTCATTTTATCCCTATATAAATATAGGATAGCAAAACATATTTTAAAATAGTTAAAAAATAATGGCAATAATAAATAAAGAAGGGAATTAAAAAAGAGGATGGCATCCAAAAAATACAAAAAGTGTTAAATATAGAGATAGTAGTTTTTAATTTATCAAAAAGAGCATCTGATTGCATGTACACTGGAAAAGAAAGAAGTAAGACAGCAGTAAAAGTGACGGTAAATGGGATGATAGCAAATATCGTCCTGACCATTTTTAAGTTCGCTGCCGGGAGTTTAGGAAACAGTGCAGCAATGATAGCAGATGCTGTTCATTCTCTTTCTGATTTCATAACTGATATTGTGGTGATAGTAGGACTCAAAGTCGCAGGAAAACCCGCTGATTATAACCACCAGTATGGTCACGGCAAGATAGAAACACTATGTGCAGCTTTTGTGGGTATCGTACTTTTTATAATAGGCTTGGAGATATTGCTGAGTGGTCTGGAAAAGATATTTATTGTAGCTAACGGAGGCAGCCTGGAACAACCAGGAATAATAGCCTTTATTGCTGCGGTATTTTCCATCCTCACAAAGGAATTGCTTTACAGATATACTTTAAATTATGCCAGAAAGATGAGAAGTGATGCCATGGAAGCGAATGCATGGCATCATCGGTCAGACGCGTTTTCCTCTGTGGGAACAATGTTAGGCATCGGTGGAGCAATAGCCCTGGGAGGGAAATGGGTGGTCCTTGATCCGATCGCAGCGGTCATATTGAGCGTTTTCATATTTAAAGTGGCACTGAAGATCACTTATAAGAATGTAAATGAACTTACAGAAGCTGCCCTCGAAAAAGATGTCATTGATGATATACAGCATATAATTGTGTCTACTGAAGGTGTCAAAGACTTCCACGAGCTCAAAACAAGAAAAGTAGGCAACACAATTGCCACTGATGTGCACATACAGGTAGACAGAGAACTTAGCCTAATAGAGGCTCACGATATCTGCACTGAAATAGAGAACAGGTTACGTGAGAAATACGGTCAGGAAACTATTCTTTATATCCATTGTGAACCTGACATCTGATATGAACATTCTATTGATAGTCAATCCGTACAGATACATGGATTTTTACCGCACGTAGGGCATGCGAGCGGATACTTTGCAAGGAAAGCAGTTTCAAGGTCTACATTGTAGAGATTTGCCAAGGCACCCACCCAGGCAAAACAATCCGCAAGCTCTTCCTTTATATTCTCTGTATCTTGCCTGCGCACAGCTTCCGCGAGTTCGCCTACTTCTTCCACAAGCCATAACATGGTGGCAGTGGCACCACGCCTTCTGTCATTATGGCCATAAAGGTCGTTCATGAACTGCTGGAATTCCTTGATCTCCAGAATAACACCTTCTGAATTACAGCCTGACAGGGATATTCCTTTCCCTGAGATAATCTTTCACATCCTGCACAGTATACTCTCCGAAATGGAAGATACTGGCTGCAAGTGCAGCATCGGCCTTGGCTTTAGTGAAGCCTTCATATATGTGCTGTGGGTTGCCCACACCCCCAGAAGCTATCACAGGGATGTCCAGTTCCTCAGAGAGCTTTCGGGTAATTGGAATGTCGAACCCGTCATATGTACCATCTCTGTCCATACTAGTCAGCAGAATCTCACCCGTTCCAAGTTCCTGTACTTTTTTTGCCCACTGTACTGCATCTATACCAGTAGATGTACGACCTCCATAGATGACAACTTCATACCATGCCGGAGTACCATCCTCAAGCTCCAATATGACCTTATCCGGATTGTTCTCAACATCAAGATTACGCTTGCAATCGATAGCAGTAACAATACACTGGGAACCAAATACCTGTGATGATTCCTGAATAAGACCTGGGTCTTTTACTGCTGCAGTGTTGATGGAAACTTTGTCAGCACCTGCCCTTAGGATCTGCCGAATGTCTCCGATAGAATTTATACCACCCCCCACTGTAAGAGGAATAAAAACCTCATCAGCTGTTCTTTCGATCACATCGATCATAGTGCCCCTTCCTTCATGAGAAGCAGTAATATCAAGAAATACCAGTTCATCAGCACCCTGTTCATTATAGCGCTTGGCGAACTCCACAGGGTCTCCCGCTTTTTTCAGATCAACAAACTCGATGCCTTTGACCACAGTTCCTCCAGCTTCATCAAGTGTTACGTCGAGACAGGGTATTATCCTTTTTGTGAGCATGATGAATAATCAAGCAAAACTGATATTAATAGATTATGAACCCTTACACCAGGAGCACAGCAATAACACCTGCAAGAAAAACACCATCGAAAGTTCCTGCTCCACCTATACTGACTACAGGCGCACCTATTTTGGCAATACCCCTGAGGTTGAGCACATCTGCACCAACGAGAGTACCCGGGGTACCACCAGTATATGCAATTATGAAAATAAGCTCATGGTTTTCCGGAAACTGAGAGATTATTAATATGGAGCTTAATGCTGCGGCAAGTGGAGGTACCAGCGCAGGTGTTACTATACCCACGCCTTTTACGGGACGTGCTACCAGTTTAGTAATTACAGTCACGATCACTATCCCATACAGAGAATAAATTATCGCCCCCGGATACATATAAAGAAGATAGAATGATACAAGGATAGGTATTACTGCTCCTCCTATGTTAACAGCGACTGTGGTCTTCCTTACAAAACTATCCATGAAAGGTATGCGGTATTTTACACCAAAGACCTTCACGAAATTACCATTAGGGACAGGCACTTCATTTTCCAGTGTTGTGAGAGGTATATTGATGTTGCTGCCGATCAGGCAGAGGAAAAAAATAAGGAATGCATCTCCCCACGAAAAACCTAATTTTGCAAAAGCTGAACTTACAAGCCCGAAAAAGAGAAATGATACGACAACAGATAACAAAAGCAACAGTACAAAGGTAAAGACCATTGTGAAAGGATTATAGAATATCCTGTGCCTCATATAGAAGCATCAACTGGACACCATATATGTTTTTCTAAACTTAGTTATCAGTAAAGGGAAAGAGAACGTGCCCCTTTAAGTAAATCCTTGCTCACAGCATCACTAATGATCAGATCCTCAGATATCATTATGCGAGCACCTGTTCTCAAAGCTATGGCGATACAATCACTTGGCCGGGCATCAAATTCCATATGCTTTCCACTATCATTGAGTACCAGACGGGCATAATAGACATTATCTATCTTATCATCAATGAACACACTGTCAATCTCAACTTCCATGCGCTCAAGAATAGCTACGAGAAGATCATGGGTCATAGGACGTGGAGGGGTCTCATTACGCATCACTGTATCAATCGACAATGCTTCTGCCTGACCTATGTGAATGGGCATCACTAAACCATCCTCATCCTCCAGCAGTACTGCAGGGGATATACCGCCAAGCATGTTTACAAGGAAAATACCCTTCACAAAAACTTCCCTGACGCCTTTTTCATTTACCATGATCCGAACACTTTCCTATATAATCAACCATTATATGACATATCTCATATAGATATGCCGTCAAATAATCTTACTAGAATGTGCAAAATACAAATGATGATCTATTTCAAAAAATGAATACTTCAGTGATGCCTATAAGGTTTCTTTTCGAAATGAAAACCATGTTTCCCTATCAGAGGAACAAAAACTACTCCACCCCATTCTTTAGTAACTACAGTGCCATCATTCCCTTTTGTAACAAGATAGAGAGACTGGAACATCTCCCCTACTGGGATAACCATTTTACCTCCTGGTTTTAACTGCTCCACCAGAGGTTCAGGGATAGAAGGGGCTGATGCAGTCACGCATATCCTGTCATAAGGCGCATGCTCTGGAAGCCCAATTGATCCATCAGAAAGAAAAACCTCTACATTACTATAGCCAGCTGCCTTTAGATTATTTTTTGATGATCTGACAAGCTCAGTAATCCTTTCGGTAGAATACACTGTACCGGCATTTCCTATAAGCTCAGCCATGACTGCAGCATTATACCCCGAACCTGTACCTACCTCAAGGACTTTGTTGCCTTCCTGCAGATCAAGCAGATGGCACATAATAGCTACCATATGGGGAGCAGATATGGTTTGCCCATACCCTATATTAAGTGGTGCATCCACATAAGCGTTTGACATGTGCACAGATGGAACAAAAAGATGTCTGGGCACAGTAAGCATTGCACTGAGAACTTTTTCACTTACACCATGAACCTTCAGGCGAGCTACCAGCTCTGCTCTCTCCTTCGAGAACTCCATGAAGTACCACTTCCCCATGCTCTCCTGTGAACCGGGTTTGCAAAGATACGTTTAATATTCTTAGCTTCTATGACGATACCATCACGGGATTTGAAACTTCCATCTCTTTCCTTGATCTTTATGATCTTAAACTCATCGGGACCTGCCTTTTCAGTAGAACCAATAGTGAACTGGTAACCGCCAGGAACCTGTTTGATCACCGATCTTGTGGTAGTACCTTCGTGGATAGCTATCTTTACACACACCTCATCTATGGCCCTGCCCCATAGATAATTAATATCTGCAACTTTAGCGGCTTCTGGCCTTTTTTGACCAGATTCTATTGCTGTTATCACAACTGGATAGACCTCATCTGAAGATTCGTCATCGATGAACATCTCATCACCAACACGAATGACCTCGTTCTCCTGTATGCGAGTATGCAAGGGAAAAGAAGCTTCACCTCTGCTTACGATAACCTTAACGTCAATAGCCTTGGGAATTTCTATTATTGTAGGGTGAACTCTGCCGCATTCTAAACATTTTACTACGGGATTTACACCTGATTTAAGGACCTCATGCAACACCGGATAACGTGGAGAGCATGATGGGCACACAACTTCGATTTCTTCGCTCATAATCTATTCACTTATGACAGGGAAGAGTAAATATTTTACCCCCAGAACACAGTCAAACGCTACATGCCGAATTAATCAAATGTTAATAAATATTGGATGATGAATACACAATAAAAAGGAAGAAATGATCCATTGTTGATAAAATTTGGATCAATGCTCATCTGTGTGATGCAGCATGTGCTGCTATGAACTCACGTAAAAGCTTCGTACCCAGAAGGGCAGTTTGCCCACCATCATATTCTGGAGATATCTCAACTACATCAAACCCAATGGACATCGGAGCAAGAATGCGTATGATGTCCCTGACCTCTATATCAGTCAGCCCGAATGGTTCTGGAGTTCCTAACCCTGGAGCGAAGGAGGGATCCAATGCATCCATATCAAGAGACAGATAGATCTTGTCACATTCGAGGTGTTCAAGAGCTTCTGCAAGTACTGTACTGACACCTTTCTCCCTTAAAGAGTCAGGAGTGTAATAGCAAATTCCTTGCTCTTTTGCGAACTCCCATTCTTCCCTGGGCCCACTGCGCACACCAATGGCCACATACCTGTCAGTTATGTCATTGATTATGTGCCTGGAAACACAGGCATGGTTGAATTTCACACCGCTGTATTCTTCACGCAGGTCGAAATGAGCATCCATAACCACAAAACCGATGTCTTCGCCAGCATACTTTGCACATGCTTTCACACATGGATATGTAAGAGAATGTTCTCCACCCATCATGACAGGGAGTTTTCCATCCTTTACTATCGGCTCCACTGCATAGAAAAGTTCATCAAGTGTTAGCTCAACATCCGAGTAAGGCTCGAAGTTACCTGCATCATGGATCAGCAAATCCTCAAAATCTATGTCAAAGTATGCATTATAGGTCTCGAAATTAGGAGATGCCTTGCGCATAGCATCCGGTGCCCATCTGCTGCCTGCTCGGAAGGATGATGTGCCATCGAAGGGGACACCAAAGAGAACATATCTGGCAGAGGCATAGTCTGCCAGTGAATCCATCATACAAAGATCGTGGAACATTTACCAGAATAACTTATAAAACTTGTATTTGTAGAAAAATATGAGGTTATAGAGTTACCTCATATCGATCCTCATCTTACCCATAGCCAGAAGATACGTGATCTCCTCTCCTTCCTTTACTCTGTCCTTATATTCATCAGCTATAGGAAGCTCAAAGGTTGAGTAGTCAGCCATGTCCATAAGCTGGGCAACATCGCCTGCTATGGTAATTACCTGAGCGCTCTTTCTTTCGACCAGAGGAACATATATCTTGTCAGACACAGGTCCTACGATGGACCTTTTCTGATTATCGAAAATTCCAATGGCATCGATCCTTGCTTTTGCAGAACCATGCTTTCCGGGCTTGGATTTGGAAATGCTCTTAATAACACATGGCTCTTCATCAATTAGAACGTACTTACCCTCTTTAAGTTCTTTAACCTCTACTTGTTGTTTCATTTATGAATTCTCCGGAACTGTTTGTTAAATAAGCATCAATTGTTGAATATGACGGGTAATAATTTACCATTCCATATATCAAGTTATCTATATAAGAAACATATAGTCTGAAAGAAGAAAGATCAATTTAAAAGATTCACTGCAGATGATTGCCTAATACACAGATTAGAATACTATCCCAAGTTGTTGAAGCTTGCCTGTAGTTGGAACTCCAAGAATGTTCCACCCTCTGAACAGGTAATACTCGGCAATAGCGTTTTTAAATTCCTCTGCAGAAATACCACCATTTGAAAACATCCTTTTGGGCAAAGTATCATCTTCACAGGTTAAACCAGCTCCAAGGTTGAACAATCTTTCAAGATTCCATATTCTCTCACCCACCCTGAGCAAGTCCTCAGAAGAATATGATACTCCTGTTGCAGCGCTGAGAAGAGAGGAAATATCTGCTTCGCTCAGGGCGAAACTTGCGAACGGGCACATAACAACTGAGTCGAGAGCCGCTGCAAAGTCCTGGAACAACTTAACAAACCCAGATTTGCCCTGCAATACAAACCTGTTGAGTTCAACTGGCTTGCCCAATAACTCAGGACCTATAAAAAATGCATTCATGTGGCATGCTCCCCTGTTAGAGGTAGCGTATGCAAGACCAAGACCTAGCATACTCCTGGGATCATAACCGGGTATTTCCAGACCTTTGGAACTCATACTAAGGTCTTTTGCTCCCTGCTCACCCATGTAAGACAAGGAACCTGCACCAAGTGAACTGCTACCCTGTGATATCTCAGATACTTTCTTCAATAGCAATGCAGGAGTAAACTCTTCACCTGACATTTCAAGATAAGATGCAATAGTAGCTCCACAGGAGACAGGATCCAGGCCATCAGCATAACAAAGGTCGTTAGCTAGCACAATAGAATCAAGATCATTATTCCCCACATCAGGACCAAAAGCCCATAAAGCCCCATAATCGGGCAATGGACTACCACCTTCAATAACTCTTCTGCATCCAAGAGGACAACTGGAACATGAAGTTTTCTTACTTGTGTAAGATCCAGAGATCCGTTCTGCTGAAATAATGTCAGCATAACGGAAATTCTGTTCCCTGAAATTCAGGGAAGGAAGAACATCAAGATGATCAAGGATATTGACCATAAAAGAGGTACCATATACAGATAAGCCTTTGGAAGTTACAGGATTTGCCTGCAGCAACCTCTGGGAGCTCAATACAGCCTGTTCAAAAGATTCCGGCTCTGCTATTAGAGCATCATTTGTACCATTCACAACTACTGCTTTTAAGTTCTTGGAACCTGCTACGGCTCCATGACCCCCTCTTCCGCTTGAAAAATAATTGTCACTCACAAAGTTTGCAAAGCGTACTTTATTTTCGCCTGCTCTGCCTATACATGCCACACTACCTTTTTCCTTCAATGTCAAAGTAGTTTCTCTGGTGTCCTTTCCCCAGAGATGGTCAGCTGCTACAAGTTCTACATCTTCATCGTAGATCGAAAGATAGACAGGCATCTCAGACTTTCCAGTAACTACAAGGGCATCGATACCTGCACTTTTCATTGCCTTTCCGAAGTATCCACCTGCATTGGAGTCAAATATTGTATGGGTAAGAGGGGATTTTGTGATAAGTGAATAATGTCCGGACATAGGAGCTTCAGTGCCCGTCAAAGGACCTGTTGCAAACACCAGAGGATTCTCAGGAGATAATGGGTCCACACCTGGATCAGCAAATTCATGCATCAACTTAATGCCAAATCCCCGGCCTCCCAGATACTCGCGTGCTTGTCTTACCCCTGTTCTTGACTCGGTTATCGAATGGGAACTTAGGTTAACAATGATAGTTCTTCCAGTCCAGCCGAACATGTTTCCCACCTTTAGATTTTAACTCCTTCCAGTTCCAGGAGTTTCCGTTTCAAAGACAAACTTTGAGGGTCCTTACTTCCACAAAACCCTCCCATATCTTTACTTGAAATTACCCTGTGGCAGGGGATGATGATAGGGTATGGATTTTTTGAAAGAGCACTGCCTACGGCCCTGGAAGCTCCTTTCCTTCCCATTTGTGCAGCCAGTTCTCCATAGGTCATCGTGTGACCATATGGTATCCTTCTTGTATGCTCAAGCACATCCCTCTCAAAATCAGAGAGATCGGAAAGGTTCACTTGACACCATGAGAAATCTACCTGTTCGCCTTTGAGATATCGTAAGATCTCCTGGCACAAACGTTCAAGTTCTTCCATCTTTGCCCTCCAGTAAATCATCTTCAAGAGAACGTCTTCTTCTACGATAGCGTAACCAGTTGATGCCAGAAAAAGAGACAAGAAATATGCTGGCTGCGGCAGCAACATATATGAAAGGTCTGGTCCTCTCTACAAGTAACGGATCGATATTATCTTTTTGATCATAGGTGGGATACATAATATCCCGCCTGTCGGTACTGTGCCCAAGACCAAGAGCATGGCCAAGCTCGTGCTTTGCCAGTTCGCGCATGTTGGCGTCCCCATATTGCTTCCATGAGTACCCTTCGTAATTGCCAACTTCAAGGACAATATCCACGCGCACATACTTCCCATCCACTTCATAAGGTCTTGCAAAGCCCGCAACACCATTCTCAACACCAACATCCTTTTCCAGATTCTTCACCCACATAATGTAAATATCAGCTTCACTTTCAGAATCTACCTTTCTGAATTCCGGTTTATAGGCAAGATGATCATTACCGCCCTTCTCCCAATATGTCATAGCAATCTCGACCTGCTCTTTGTATGTAGGACTATAATGTTCTGGAACACTGATTGTATCGATATATACAGTGATAGGAGAATGGTCCCAGGGATTTGTATTTACTGCTGGATAGGTATCATCTTCCATTGCATAGATACCCTGGGCTGCCAATAAGCTGAGAAAGCAAACAAAAAATAAATATCCGATTATAGCAGGAAATCTTTGGGACATTGGGGAACATATAAACATACATTGCACAATACAAATAGTTAATTGAAGATAGATACGAGCTACATAACGATAAATACAAAGAGGAAGAAAGCGGCGCTATGAAAAAGAAGATGGCAGTGGTATTCGATTGTGCAGGAACACTGCTACACATGTATCGTGTTGCAAAAGAAACGGCAACCGGAAACATTCTTGAAGACATAGAGAGTATCATGCTGGTAGCAGAACGGCCTGGGAGAGCTCTGGTAGTTATGCATGCTGAACCGGCTTTGATCGAGAGAACAGACCCTATGACAGAGCTTAGGAGCTTCATAGCTGAAAATGGATTAAAAATAGATATAAGTTGTTCCAGCGGACCAGTAAGCATAAAGGAAGCTGAATCAATAATAAATAAACAAGATATCGTGATCGGGGATGTAATAGAAGTCCTGAATTTGGCACATAGAAGTTGCCCTGAGAAATATTACATTGCAGCAGGTCTGATAGTAGATGGTGAAGCATATTCCATTCCATATGTGCTGAGCACATCTGGAAAATTATACTCCAGTACACCAAAAACGGTAGAGCTTTTGCATAGCAGGGGAATTGACACATATATTGCATCCGGGGATACCATGCGTTCACTAAGAGGAATAGCTGAAAAACTGCGTATACCTCTTCCAAACGTGTTCGATTTGGCCACTACAGATGACAAGGCAAACATTGTACTGGACCTTAAAAAGCAATATGAAACTGTATTGATGATAGGAGATGGTATGAACGATATCCGTGCTTTAAAGGTTGCTGATCTGGGAGTAGTTACAGTCCAGCAGGGAGATAAACGTCCGCAAAGATTGCTGGAGGCAGCTGATATTGTGATAAGCAACATTATAGAGGTCATAGACATTGTGGATTCACTGATACTACAGACCAAAGATAAGAGCAGGGAATAGCTTTTTATTGTTAACGGCGAAAACAATATGCGTTACGTTTATGTATAGTTTAACATAATGCAGATGATACTCTACAAAAAATGGAATTAAAAACTAATCATAAATGTCCGGCAGAAGTTGTTAACAGTTTAGTACATACCATACAATACCATTAAGTAATTTGAACTGGTAGTCATAGCTAGGAAAATTCCGGCCGGCACATAAACGGAGGAACATAAATGGCAGCGTTCATCGAGGTAAAAAACCTTAATGTGGATTTTGACGGCTTTAAAGTTCTGAAGGACATCAACCTTACTATAAACGAAGGAGAAGTCATCGGTATATTGGGACGAAGCGGAGCAGGCAAAACTGTTCTGATGCATGTACTTCGCGGAGTGGAAGAATACGAAAGTATGAGCGGGCAGGTTATATATCATCTTGCAAGATGTGAAAAATGTGGCCATGTCGAACCCCCAAGTAAGATAGGAAATGAATGTCCAGAATGTCCGGGAGAGAAATTACTTGCTTTTGATGCTGATTTTGTTTCGATGCCAATTCATGATCATAGAAGAAGAGACATTACCAAGAGAATAGCTATAATGCTCCAGCGCACTTTTGCACTGTATGGTGATGAAAGAGTCATAACAAATGTAGTAAATTCCCTTACAGAAATAGGACAGCAGGATGAAGATGTCATCTCAAAGGCGATGGAACTACTGGAAAAAGTACAATTATCCCACCGCATGATGCATGTGGCACGAGACCTGAGCGGCGGGGAGAAACAGAGAGTCGTACTGGCCCGCCAGCTTGTAAGAAATCCAATGATGCTACTTGCAGATGAACCTACAGGAACTCTTGATCCGCGGACCGCAAAGATAGTACACGATGTTATTGAGAAGGCTGTCAAGGATTACAACATGACGATGATCATAACCTCCCACTGGTCTGAAGTCGTTGAAGATATTGCAGACAGGGCGATCATCCTTGAAGAGGGGACTATAATCAGCGAGGGCGACCCCTGCGAAATGGCAAAAGAGTTCACCGGAATGGCATGCGCAATAGAAAAGAGACCTGACGTTTTCATTGGCGATCCTATTATAAAGGTACAGAACCTTCGAAAGAAGTACATATCAGTAACAAGAGGAGTTGTCAACGCTGTTAGTGACATCTCCTTTGAAGTAAGAGAAAGTGAGATATTTGGCCTTGCTGGAGTCAGTGGTGCAGGGAAGACCACTACTTCCGAGATCCTTATGGGAATAGTGCAGCCCACTAGTGGTGAGGTAGTTACCCGGGTAGGTGATGAGTGGATAGATATGAAGAAGCCGGGGCCTGAATGCAGGGGGCGTGCGCTCCAATACATGGGGATATTGCATCAGGAATACAGTCTTTATACACATCGCAATATTATAGATAATCTCACAGAATCTATTGGTATTGACCTGCCCTATGAACTTGCTGTAAGGAAGGCGATTATCACTTTGAAAACCACCGGTTTCACAGAAGACAAGGCAAAGTCCATCTTACCCAAAATGCCTGACGAACTTAGTGAGGGAGAGCGGCACAGGGTAGCACTGGCTCAGATACTGATGAAGGAACCGAACATAATAGTGATGGATGAGCCAACAGGTACGATGGATCCTATTACTAAAAAAGATGTCACAAGGTCCATCCTCAAGGCTCGGGAAGAACTTGGGAACACATTCATAATAGTATCCCATGACATGGACTTCCTGGAAGAGATATGTGACAGGGTGGCCCTTATGAGAAATGGGGAGATCGTGGATATAGGAGAACCAAAGAAAGTGATCTCACAACTCACAGAAACCGAAAGGATGGAAGCCGATACAGATTGATGCCTAAGAACTAAGAGGTGCTAGATGTGGCTGATGGAATAACCGTAGAGGTCAACGGAATTAAAATAAAGTTGCCTGAAAAGGCTACTCTTGGAGATGCCATCAAGGCATCTGACGCTCCTTATAAAGAAGGGACTTCTGTAGGGATACTTAAAAAATCTGAGATCGAGCAAGAAGAAAATATTGTAGAATATCGGATAATTACCACTTCCGGAGAGTTCATGGTAGAGCTCTTTGAAAACAATTCGCCCTCCCGGAAACAATGGATAGAGCAATTTAATGGGTATAAGGATATACCTTTGCGATGGTCCAGCAGATATGCTGTGGCTTTTGGCCCTTTTGAAAGTGACATGGCCCCTGAAAGAGAAGCTGGCACATACAGAGAATATGAAATAATGTTTGCCGCAGGTGGAGGAGATCCGCACAATACCCATATAATAATAACCAAGGATAGGCACTCGGCTGAATATGGAGCCCCTCAGGAAGGGGCTTTTGGTAGAGTGGTCAGCGGAAAGAGCGTGCTGGAAAACTTGGAAAAGAAAGACAGTATAATCGAAGTAAAGCCGGTACTGTCATGGAAACACATAGGTGAACACCTGCTTACTACTGACCTTGGGACTCTCCTGGAAGAAGGAGAAAAAGTGTTCACATACCTGGAAGTGGTAATGTCACCGGAATCACCACTCGGAGCAGAACATTTTTTTGCATTGATAAGAACTGGTAGTTTCAAGGTGGATATGGCTGCTAGCTCTTTTATCGCAGACCACACTTTGCTTGGAGAACTTCCATCATATGAAAACTACGAACCACGCTCAAGAGGCAATGTATTTCTACGCACAGTGGGATATGGAGCAGGGAAGGCATTTATATCAACTGAAGACAGAACTGCCAGCATT
Source organism: uncultured Methanosarcinales archaeon (assembly GCA_964486435.1). GTDB lineage: Archaea > Halobacteriota > Methanosarcinia > Methanosarcinales > Methanosarcinaceae > Methanomethylovorans. The sequence continues at coordinate 35,436 of CAZAMM010000012.1, forward strand.
CTGCATTCGGTGATAGGCAATGTTGACCAGGGCATGGAACTGGTAAAGATGGCAGAAGTTGGACATCGTCTTCTAGTGCACACGACACCGCCGCAAATAATGTTACATGGCAAGAGTTTCCTTGAAGCTGAGGAGGAATTGGTCCCATTTGGTGTAAAGCTTGTTAGAGAAGGAAACACCACAAATGAGGCACTGATAGTAGCCCAGGAGCCAGACACCACTATTGAGATATTAAGGGAAGGCACTGTAAAAGCCACAGGTGTTGACAGCTCTAAAATAGTAAGCATAGAGTTATATGATGATGTTGCACCCATAAGCCTTGACTTTTTCAGACATGCTATTGGCTTACAGTTCAGACCCATCGGAATATTGCCTTTGATAATGATGTATGAGAATACTTATATATTCAAAGCTGAAAAACCTGCAGAGAGGTATAAAGAGATCCTGCCTGAGAACATACCTCAGAAAAAGACCATAGCAGGTGAGATAGGTGTTACTAACCAGGCAGCTAAACGTATGGGAATGGTAGGCGTTAAAACGAAGGACGATGATCTGTTCGGACCCACCGGAGAGAAGTTCACAAGTACAAATATGATAGGGCGTATCCTTGATATGGAAAAGCTTGAACATTTCAGGGAAGGGGATAAGGTCTATGTTATCGAACGTAACAGGGAGGGGGGCTCATGAATAATGAGGAAGATAATATCACCAAAATAGTGGTCATAAGTTCTGACAGCGTTCTGCCCATAGATGCAGCAATGAAAGTATACGAATCAGAAAACTCTATAACGATCAAAGAAACCTGCTTTGGGACAATGGTTACCGGCCCCAGGACCGCTGTAGAGCGGGTTATAGCTGAACTGAGAAGTATGGACAGGAATCATATCTTTGTGAAAGAGCGTGGATTCCACCCAGGAGATGAGAGAAGATGCCGATCCGTGAGGGGTGGCGGACCAAGACCAGGTTTCCATTACCTGCGCCAAGAAGTCCAGATGTTGCCCACTATTGGAAAAGCGCTTGATGCATATGAACAACATGTTCCGCCAGCAGAGATAAAACGTACAGAAAAAATTGACACAAAAAAGCTGAAGGACATCATTGAATCTAATTTATGAGGCAATATAATGGCAAAAGTGATCATTTATCCTACCAACAGCCTGATACTTTCTGATCTTGTAGAGCGATTTGGCCATAAACCCCTTGCAATGATGGAAAAGATCAAAGAGAAAGTGAACACTGTAGGCGTAGACTCTCCACCCCTTAATATAACAGCTGAAGAGCCTAAAAAGGGTCTGAAGTATGCAGCTGTGGAAGTGCCAGCAGGTGTCAGGGGGAGAATGTCTATAGTGGGTCCAATGATAGACGAGGCAGAAGCTGCTGTCATAGTTAATGAAGCATCCATGGCCTTTGGATGCATGGGATGCGCCAGGACTAACGAGCTTACTAAATATCTGATACGCAAAAAAGAGATACCTATCCTTGAAGTAGATTATCCCAGAAGTGAAGAGGAAGGTAAGCAATTTGTTTATAAGATAGCTGAGTTCCTGAAATCACTGCCAACGGAGGAGAGATCATGAACAAGGAGAAGCAAGTAAAAGTGGCACTGGTGTCATGCGGTTCAGAATATGCTGGTGTCCAGGGAGAATTGGAAAAAGTAACTGATAGCGTAAATGCAAAACTGATCTTTCCTGAAATAGATATAGCTTCTCTTGATACGATTGGAAGGGATTTTGGAATAGAGGCTGCAAGTCCTGATCTGCTTCTGATGATGGCAAGAGCAAGGGCAGTAGTGGAAGGTATTACAGATGTTGATGGAGTCTTTATTACATCATGTTTCAGGTGTGCTGAAGCTGCTATTGTAAGGAATGAAGTGAGAAGATACATAAACAAGCATTCCAGTATTCCTGTGATCAGTTATTCTTTCACGGAAAGGACAACAGCTGCTACTCTTATGACAAGGATGGAAGCCCTCACCACCATCGCAAGAAGGAAACATCTGCTTGCACGTGAGCATCAGACTGGCCTTACAGCAGGCATAGATTCTGGATCAACAACTACAAAAGCTGTGATAATGAAAGACGATAAGATCATTGGCCAGGGGTGGGTACCTACTATAAAGGTCATTGATAGCGCTACAGAAGCTTTCAACCATGCGCTGGAAGAAGCTGGAGTAAAGGCTGAAGAGATTCAGGCCATTGGAACTACAGGATATGGCAGATTCCTGATAGGAGAACATTTTAAAGCACAGTTAGTACAGGAAGAGATCACTGTCAACTCCAAGGGCGCAGTGTACCTGGCAAACAAACAAAAGGGCTCTGCAACTGTTATCGATATAGGAGGAATGGATAATAAGGCCATATCAGTGGAAGATGGGATCCCAGGCATGTTCACAATGGGTGGAATATGTGCAGGTGCATCCGGGCGTTTTCTGGACATGACTGCAAAGAGGCTTGGTGTTGATATCACTGAGCTGGGTGCACTGGCTGTAAAAGGTATGCAGGAAAAAGTCGATATGAACAGTTACTGCATTGTCTTTGGTATCCAGTCACTTGTGAACTCACTTGCGAAGGGATCAAGACCAGAGGATGTGGCTGCTGCTGCATGTCATAGTGTGGTGGAACAGATATTTGAGCAGCAATTGCAGGAAGTGGATGTAAAAGAACCTCTGATACTTGTGGGTGGCTCTTCATTGATAGAAGGCGTGCCAAAAGCCTTGAGCACTCTGTTGAAAATAGATGTACTGGTACCAAAGAATTCTCACCTTATAGGTGCTGTGGGAAGTGCATTGCTGGCATCGGGATTTGTGGAGGAATGAGAATTATGGAGCCTCTGGAGATCTTCAAGGTAGAGACAAAAATATCTGAAGAGGCCGAAGATTACAGGTCTATAATCTCAGATGTCATGTCAGAGCTTGCTCTTGTCAACTCTATCGGCAGGATATATGTAATCATAACACCTGAGGATTCATTGTTCCAGATGGCCATCATCCTGAGGGGAAGCCCCCCACTTGTAAAAACATCGGACTTTGCAGATGTCGATGTGGGAGCTGTCACCAGGAATGAGATACAGATAGTTCTGCGGGATGAAAAGTACTTACCCGAACTATTGGAAAAGCTGTGGGCAAAATATGGCCGTGGAAAAGTTATTCAGCAGGACAGGAAAACGATTAATGTAATTGTGGAAAATATGGATATTGAAATAGAGGCCATAAAAGGAATGATCATATTCGATCCAAAGCGCACGCTGCTTTCCAGGCTTGTGGAAATGGCTATTAGGGCCACTCCCGAAGGGTTCAGGGTACGTTACCATTCACTAAATAATAATGAATTTATTTTTGTAGCATCTGAAGATGCCATGAAACCCGAATGGGTACAACAGGGACATCAAATGCTTGAACAGATAAAAGGAGGAGAAGATCTTGGCGGCAGTGCTTGAGCCTTACATATATGAAGGAGGTATACACAGGCATACGCTCCTATTGGAACTTTTGGAAGACCTGGGAGGATACCTGATCCAGAAAACACCGGCTGCTACAGAAGTTACTCTTGTTATGCTCGTACCCAGAGAAGACGTACATCTTATTGAGCAGCTGGCTAAAAACCTTCTTGGAAAGGTATCCAAAGCTCCTCTCACAGGAACTGAAATAGCTGTTGTGTCGCCTACACTGGCATCTCATCACCTGCCGCACTCTGCCTGTGATATAGCAGAGTTTCTGCGGCGCGGCGGAGCAAATACTACAATGATAGGACTTGCCAGGGGTATGGGAAGAAGAGTTGCACTTTCTGCAGATTATGAAAGAAGACTTATAAATGAACATGATATTGCCCTGTTCTCTTTCGGGACATTCAGGGATTGTATCATCAATAAAAAACCAAAGCTCTTTGAAGGTATAAAAATACCCATCATTGCAACAGGTGGACCAGACCTTAAGACCGAAGAAGTACCTGGGGCTGATATGTACGCTGGAAATATAGGCAGGGTCGCCCACAGGCTAAGACACAGCGAGGAGCTGGGAGGTCTGGATGAAATGAGCGAGAAAGTAGGTAATATCGTTGAAAAGATGAGAGAGGATATTGCCAGGGATCCACTTGCTGTTCTGCCAGCAAGAGTAATGAAAGAAGTACAAGAACAGATACCAGAGATAGAGAATGTGTACACACCTGCACCTCTCACACTTCAACTGGATGGACTACGTATTAAACTCCCTTATGCTGATTTTCATCAGAAGATTGAAGATATGGAACTGCAGGACAATATTCGCCTCAGAGATGTAGCAACTGTTAATCCCTCAAAAATGAAAAACTACATACTTGTAAAGGTTAAAAGAAAATCCGAAGTAGGTATAGAGATCTGAAATTTGTGGGGTTCAGCGTGGAAATTGAAAGGATCAAAGAACTTCTTGATGAAGAACCTGAAGAAATTGTTGAAAAAATGCTTGCAGACATTAAGAAACAATATGGAGAGGTACCCTATATAGTGAACTTCATTAAAGATATGCCTGAACTTTTTATCTCACGAATGATATATACCAACAGCATCATGCGTGAATTCAAACGCATGGACCCAAAGACTGTGGAACTTATCAGTATCGCTGTAGCTTCTGCCCTCAAATGTGAGCACTGCCTTAAAACTCACATAAGGGCAGCTAAAAGACTTGGAGTGAGCAGGGAAGAGATATTCGATACGATCCTCATCAGCAGTACTGTGGCAAATGCCTCAATACTTGCAGAAGGGACCCGTGCAATAGATACTGAATTTGAATCTACTCTGGAAGCAAAGGATCCTGCTTGCATGTTCTGTAATTTTAATTCTGAACTGCCGGAGCAAAGGTAATACTTTTTTAAATGGATCAATAGAAGGGTACCCCTGCCATTAGCACCCCTGCTGCATACCCCAGTATAACACCTGTGTTAAGGAAGGGAAGTCCAGCCTGTGGTTTTCCTTTCATTACGAATACCATCAGAGCAGCATACCCTATCAATGTGCCGATAATGGCACCTATAGCGGGATATGAAATGCCCATATATTGCAAAGGTGAATACTTTGAAAGGAATATGTTAGCAGACACTACCAAAATGGTAGGCATCACAGCATCTCCGAGACCCATGAAAAAAGCTTCTTTTTCTTCACCTTCCTCTTTCTTGAAATTATCCTTTATGAAAGAATAGTTGAGTTTCTTTGGGATAACGAAAAGAATGGGCAGCCTCAGATCCATGACACCTTCAGCAAGATCTATCATGTGCTTTGTCTTGTAGACGGAGATGGCATCATAGATAGCAAGCAGTGAAAGTAGCACAACCACTGGGATTATAGAAAGAGAAATACCGAATATGGCACTTGCACCGGCACCTATGATCAAACCAATGGTGTTTATAACATACCACTCAGGAAACTTGTAGAGAAGAACAGTAAGAACTATAGAACAAAATAAAGAAACCACGTTTATGATAGTCCCTGAATCAGTTACCAGTAGCATAAGAGCCATAAACACATAAAAGATGGTAGAAGCAACAGCTAATAGCATCACAAGCTGAATTATCCACTGCATATTCCTCTTCAATGCCATGAGCAATAAGAAAGTGAATACAAGGATAACCACTATGTAGTACAGGCTATTGGCCGTCGAGTCCGGGTCCTCAAAAGCCTGCATACCTTCAGCATTCATAGGTTGTGCCAGCAACAGGGACAGAAACTGGACAGCTAATATGATACCAGCCATGGCAAAGATTGGAGCATAAGTCTTTAAGAAGCTTGTTTCTGAACTCAAAGTGAGAACCTCTCATTAGATTAAAATTATTTGAACTAAACAATATATTAAGAGTATTTAATACTATGTGGTTTATAATTATATACGTAATTTATATAATAAACGGCGAGGAGATTTTTTAATATAATCAGAACATCAACTCAAGAGCATCCTTTGCCCGCATTCCTAATGTAATACCAAGTTCTTTAGCTTTTGGGGAGATAGACAGTACTTCAGCATTGAGAACATCGCCAAAGGTGTTAACACCTGAAACCCTTACAGCCACATCTCCGAGCTTCTCAGCTGTGGACATATCCAGGTAACCACACATTACGAATCCCCTCTCAGCTTTGACTACTATCAATGCTGCATGCTGCATTTCAAATTTCAGGCCTAGAGCAATACCACTTTTCAGTTTAATCTGTTCGATGATCATCATTCTCTATCGACCTCACAGTATTGAAATATTTAAAAATATAAAGCTCTTTATCTTTAAGCATTTTCTAGATTACATACCCCTAAACCTGGAAATATCCTTCCTGCAAGAAAGGGATGTTGATATTTTCCATCATCTTTGAATACCAATATTTCCCCTGAAAAATTCATTTCAGTAGCTTCAGGAAATGAAGTAGCTATATCTTCAAATATCTCCAGATGGAAATGAACTGTCGCTTTTCCATTGGGGCCAAAATTACCTGTTAACTTTATAACATCTCCACTGTTACTGAAAGATTCATTTTCGATCCCTTCAGTGAAATTGACAGATGTTCCTTCAGGCATATTGATGATCACAGGAGTACTTGCTTCACCAATAAAACTAATACTGCTGTCATCTGATGACAAAAAGGGGTCAGAAAAACGATAATCTGCAATGTATATATTCTTAATTACCTCAAACTGTATGACAGGACCGAGTAATTCAGATGACATTAAAGAATCCACTTTTGTAAGCGCAGCATTTTCAGAAGAACCATTTACGATCACATCCATCTGTTCAATGATAGAATTACGTAAGGTAGATCTGGTCTTCACATCGGTTTTAAGGACCTCCCATGCACTGATGAAGCCATCTCCATTACCCAGCGAAATATCAATATAATCTTTGTAGATGAGAGAATTGGCTTCAGTGTATGTTTCCGTATACACCCATTGAACGTCTTCATACCCCACAGTAATATTGTTCTCCCATGTAAAGGCTGCATTCACTGGGGGCACTATGGTTAAAATAAACAGCATAAATGCTAAAAGCGGAGTTCTCAACCTATCCCCCATTAAAGAGTGGTCACCTGACAACCATCCTCTGTAACTATCAGCGTATGTTCTGTCTGGGACACAAGACCTCCTGCAACTTCCTTGAGCACGGGATAAGAAGTGATCACGCCTGATTTGACAAGCTGCATAAGAGCAAAATCAAGCTTTTCTGTCTTGAGCCATCTTTTGGCGAAGGGTAACAGCTGATACGGTGCTATCTCTTTCAAAAGATTACGGGCAGCCGGCAAACGCACAGGTTTGTTGGCTATAACACTAAAGATCTCTGACCATGAACCATCTACTATTTTCCCTGTTCCATCCGTTGCAAAGGGTTCAATAGCAATCGCATCTCCAGCCTGAAGCACAGAACCATGATCAATATGCCGGTTGGGTATGCTGGGATGCGTGTGAGCAATATACCTTGCAACACCATGACCTGTAAGATTGACTATTGGCTTGAATCCAAGATCCAGAATAGTATCTTCGATCACCGCACCTAACTGTGCAGTATTCACTCCACTTCTTACCGTATCTATAGCAGCATAAAGGGCAGCTTCTGAGGCTTTGACCAGATCACCATGTTTACCTGTAAGGTCAACAGTGATGGCAGAATCAGCAATATAGCCATCTACATGCACCCCAATATCCAGCTTTACTACATCCTCTCCAAAAACAGCCTCATCATCTGCCATTGGTGTGGCATGAGCAGCTTCATCATTACGTGAGATATTACATGGGAACGCTGAACCATCGGCTCCAAGCTCGATGGTCCTATTTTCCACAAACTCCGCTACTTCAAGCAGACTTGCACCAACTTTGATCTTATCCTTTGCTTCACTCCTTACCCTGGATAGTATCTCGCCTGCCTTGAGATATTTTTCCAGAACATCCTCCTGCATTTTACCTGTCATAAAGCACCTACCGAATGATGATTTTATAAAAGTTAAATTACAAATCTTTTTTCAAGTGACGTGAGGTTCTCATAACCAGCATCTGTTACTAACAACATATCCTCTATGCGAATACCACCCTGGTCCGGATAGTAAAGTCCAGGTTCAATAGTAATGATATTACCCTTTTCAAGCGGTATCTCCTGAGTTCCTATAAATGGGGCTTCATGTATCTCAAGACCTACCCCATGGCCGGTAGAGTGGATGAAACCTACTTTAGAACCGCTACGTATTGTTTTAAACCCCTGGGATTCAAGTACATCACATATACGATCATGTATGTCACTGCAGAGTATGCCCGGCTTTACCATTTCTATGGCTTCCTTCTGAGCTGCCAGCACTGCATCATACATTTTCTGAAGCTCTACAGATGCTTCACCTTTCAGGACTGTACGGCTCATATCGGCAAAATAACGGTGCTTTTTGCTCCGGGGAAATATATCGATAACAATAGACTCGTTGGGTTTAAGCGGCCCTTCTCCTTCCCAATGAGGATTGGCAGCTTTTTTACCGCCAGCAACAATAGTACCCACTGCCTCACAACCTGAATCCAGTAATGTAAGGTCTATCTCTCTGCGGACATCTTCTGCAGTGAGTTCAAAGCCCCGGAAAAGAAGCTTACCATCGACTGTCTCAGACCTATGAATAAGATCAATAGCTGCCGCCATGGCTTTGTCACAAGCTTGCTGGGTATACTTTATATGTTCTATTTCATCTTCCCTTTTGATCGACCTCAGTTTTCTGAAAGGACTTTCCATATCAACAATAGTAAAGCCCTCTTCTTTCAGAGACTGAGCTGTATGATAGGGAAAATCTCTGGGAACACCTATTTTTCGAATACCTTCTTTTTGCAAGATCTCTGCTATGCAATCTACATATGCCTGATATGAGTCGCCCCTTTCCTTTACTTTTTCCCTGTAGTTGTAATCCTGCAATGTGCGGATATCCGTGATCCTTGACTCCATTTCAGCGCGGCCCCTTTCCATTTCTGAAACTACAAGTATCTCTTTGGAGCCCGATGTATGGATATAGGTGTATTTATCTGAAACAAAGAAATTTGTAGCGTAGTAAAAATCAGCATTATCAACATTACCCACGATCATGAAGCCATCTGCTTTGTGCTTGCTCAGCAAGTCTGATATATCCATAGTGTCCATTTTCTCCTTTATGTTATAATCATTGTTATTAATAGTACAAAACAATTATCTTATCTTTTTAATGACCCATTGAGACCATCTAATTAGGTCCAAATACTCACTATTCTAATTAGACAACATTTTGTT
>CAZAMM010000013.1:0-38311 GCA_964486435.1 uncultured Methanosarcinales archaeon
GGGGGAGAGCTGTGAAAAATACTATTTCTGAGGAGACATCTGCGGAAGGTCGGTTGCTGGAGATTATTTCAGGAACAGGTTCCACAGTAGATAAAGGCAGTCTCAAAACCTCACTTACTGAATCTACTACCATACCCACAACATTTTCATCTACTTCTGCTACAATGATGCGGGAATTATCATCATCTACTTTTTGCTCCATACCAAACCTTGTACCCAGGGTAATTACAGTTATGATCTTTCCCCTCAAGTTTATGACACCCTTTACATAATCCGGAGAATGAGGGATACGTGTGATATCAGGTATACGGATGATCTCCTGTACCTGCATGATGTCAAGTCCGAACTCTTCTTCATCCAGTTGGAATATCACAAGTTGCAACAGTTCTTCTGAATGTGTTTCTTTTTTAATTCCTGTTTCTTTTTTCAGTGCCGATTCTGCCATGAAGGTACCTCACAGATATAGCTAAACTATAGCTAATATTTGTATATAAATATTATTATCATTATTATTGATATTAATATTATTACTGGTATAGTTGCTTATCTCATTCTTTTTATGATTGTGAAAGTAACGATACATGAAAAATGCATACTGACAGAAAAGAAAACCCGATAAAAATGCTTTTTTATAACCTTTTTCAAAAAAGTGAAAATACAAAATAAAATATAAAAGTATTATATGAAAGTAAACATGGCATTACTCATCAGATGATAATATATATGCCATGTTATCTTTTACAAAATACTCAAAGAAGCTTGATCTCAAAGCCTACCACAGGCTGTCCCAGGCCAAAATTAACCAGCACCTGTGGATAAATTTCGCCTATGACGCCTGCTTTACTTCCGTTGACAAGAATATCAGCACGTCTTCCATTCATGAAAGCAGGATCCTCTGAATCCGCAATCTCATAAACCACCTGCTTTTCCTGCATAAGTGCATCAAGTAATTCCCTGACCTCGGTGAAATTTGCACTTGCATGAATGGATACAGCAGCAAGATGCAGATGATTTTTCCCATTAACAACTACTTCACCTACTTCAAATATGCGCTGAGGCAGTTCTCTGTGCTGGTTAAGAGATAGTATTTCCATCAGATTAGGCAGCAGCGTTGTCCGCACCATTGTCTGATCCTCACTGATGGGATGCATGACACAGGTGACATCATCTGTAACCGGACGACACATCCATTCAAAGTGAACTCTTTCGCTGGTAAGCGTGAATGGCATCACTTCCGAATAACCAAGACCCACCATTATGCTTCTTATATGACCACGTTCCAGAGAAACAGGGTGCTGCATACCTGTAGTCGCATTCATAGGTAAGATGGGCTTTATGTTCTTGTATCCATAGGCTATGGCTATGTCCTCGATAAGGTCCGAGTTATCCAGGATGTCTGCCCTATAACGAGGAACCTGCACTTCCACAGTCCCATCTTCCAGCACCTTTGCACCGAATCGCATACTTTCAAGCATTGATACGATCTCTTGCGGGGATAGATCGATACCTGAGAGATCCAATACTTCCCTGCAGGTTAGATGTCTTATCTCAGGAGCCATATCAGGTGTAATGTTCTCTGTACCATCCGCATTGATGATACGTACGAATTCTATCTGCCCACCTCTTTCAGCAAGGGCGCTTGTAACAATTATAAGAGCTGTATATACGGCATCACTAAGACCCGTAACGTCAATAAAGAGGTCTGTAGTGCCCTCATGCACCCGCGTAAGAGTACCATTTATGATCGGCGGGAAAGAGAGGACATTACCATTGGCATCGGTGATGAGCGGATATTTTGACAAACCTTCTACAAGATGGGCAAATCTTACCCCCTTTGGATGCTTTTCCAGTATTTCCCGCATGGACAGGGGCTCAGTGAATTCCAGAGGCACAAAACGGAAGTCAGGATCCACAGCCTGGTATTTGAAAGGCGGTTTGATATTTGCCATATCATGTACGCCTATTGAAACCTTTTTACGGTTGCGCCCGATGGCCCAGTGCAGGTCTTCCTGCAGGTCCATGAGTGATTTTATAGAGGAAGAAGTGAACTTCATGCCTCTGACAACAGCGCATCCCAGAACGGGTCTGACATCGTCTATTGCAGTATCTTTGTAGATCTCTAAACTATACGGTCTGACCTCGTATTCGCAAAGCCCCTTCTCAATTCCAAGGAAGCCACGCATGGCCCTTGCGGCACCCTCAACACTGTATAGATCAGGGCGGCTTGGGAAAAACTCTACATCAACATGATCTTCTTCCAAACGTTCGACATCCGCACCGATCATTGGAATGCGGTTGATGATGGTTTTCCTATCGGCACCTGTAAGCTTTTCAAGGTCATTGTAATCTAGGGTGATAACTGGCATGGAATGTAGCCTCTTAATTATTGAAGAACTGAATGCTACCTGAACATGAACCATCTGAGATTTAATATTTTTGTTCAGGTCATAGTCGGGATGTCTTATAGCATGATTGATGCAAGAACTATTAACTTACTAAGGTTGCTGCCAAAAAATACCGCACTGAACCATATAATAGGTTCTACTGCCGCCAGCAGATAGCATGCATAATTGTTCATAGAAATCCTTACTTTTTTAATGTAGCTGAAAGCGTAGAACATAACCGGCACAAAGCTCAGGGTGATCAGAGGAAGCAGATCTAAGTAGACTGAAATGACCAATAGTATAATGGAAGCGATGTTCAGGCATTTCAGCAGTCTGAATTCTTTATGATTTGCCAGTACAACAGGTATCGTAAGAAGCCCGCTCTTTCTGTCACCTTCTACATCTCTCACATCAAATAATATCTGAATGGCAATCATTCTGGTAAATACAAACCCTGCCATGATCAGTGCTTCACTGGTGATGGGAATGGAATAGTAGAAGAAGAAGAACAGTACAAGCAAGGCCCACACCATTGACACAAAGAAATTTTTGAATGCGATTATCTTTTTTGTAAGTTGCTTGAAACATGAACTGTAAAGGAGCCCAAGAATCAGGACAATAAATCCCATAAACATTGTTATGCTGTTACTGTAGTGCATAAAGAGTATTGTCAGAACCATAAAGGATACTGCAATAACAACATATGTTTTCTTGTTGCCTGACAGATACGTAGCTCTCACAGAGTTGGTCAGCAGGTCATCAGAAGCACCCTTAGTATAATCATAAAGATAGATTGGATAAAATATCATATAGGTTACAACGAGTAGGTCAGATCCTATCGGCAAGCCAAAAACAAGAGAGCACATTGCAACCACACAGACGGCACCCAGAGCAAACAGATGACCTCCAAATATGAACTCTTTCCATAGATATGTAAGCATTTTTTCTATATCGGTACTAAGACTGTTGTCATTAGAAACACACTTGAACATGGAAACCACGAACAAGACAGGGAGTGTACATACTTGTAAGTATTATGGGCATAATATTATAAATAAGACTAAAAAATATGAACTGATATTTAATATCTTGTTCAAAATACATACTATGTATATAAAATCATATGATGTACAAAGCTGTTGCTAGATGTCAAATTTAAATAAATCAACATCTGTAGATCGGTAGAAATAAAAGACGATATTTCAATATAACATAAATTTGTAACCGATATTCATAAAAAAATTAATATTGCTTGTATGTACCTTGGTTTTTTATGAGTGTTGAACGAGAAAATAAACAACTTAAAATAAATATTTATTTATAAAATCATATTAAAGGCCAGTAGTTATATTGTCCTAAAACTAATGTAGTGTACATTTACAGGGTATATATAATATATCTATTATATTAATATTTAAGAATATGTTCACAACTATATATTTTGAAAAGTATAATTTTAAACAATATATTAAAGTTATACTTCAAAATAAAGTAAACAAATTACAAACAAAAATTAAGGTCTAAGAATTATAATGGGTCCTTTTCAACTAATTTAAGGAAGTTATGAGCGATTCCACTATTCTCTAACTTTTTACCTGATTCAATAAAAAATATTTAAAAAAATGCTTTTCACAGCCCAGTTCTAATAGTAAAACAGCTTTATTGATAAATTGGAAAAGTAATGTGGACAGTTGTACCAATATGCTCCTGGCTTTCGATCCATATCTGGCCACCATGTGCATCAATAATGGTCTTACAAATGTACAGGCCTAAACCTGTGCCACCGTATCTTCTGGTCATCGAACCATCTATCTGATAGAATTTCTTGAAGATCTCACCTAACTGTGCCTGGGATATACCAATGCCAGTGTCTTTGACTTGCATGTGCAGGTAGTCCTTCTCTCTTTTTGCAGTTATGAAAACGCTTCCACCAGCTGCTGTGAACTTGATGGAGTTCTCTATTATATGTAACAATACCTGTGGCATGTAGTCCTGATCAGCCCTGACCACTGGCTCACATGAAGAAACAGTGCATTCGACCTTAATACGTGATTGTTTTATCTGTGAATCCAATGAATACAATGCCTGGTCAATAAGATCTTTCAGGCATGTAGGGTCGAACTTGTACTTTGCTTTCCCAGCATTAACAATGTTCAAGAAAAGAAGCGAATCAATGAGCCTTTTAAGCCGTATAGAATTACGCACGATAGCAACGGTAGCTTTTTTCTGCTTATCGTTCAGGGAGCCTAAAACACCTTCATCAAGGAGCTCACTGTAGCCTTTTATACTGATGAGTGGTGTTTTAAGCTCATGGCTGAGATTTGAAAGGAATTCATCCTTCATCTTATCCATTGACTTTAACTCTTCGTATGCTTTTGCAAGCTCGACTTCTTTCTTCTTACGTTCAGTGATATCTTCACCGGAACTTACTGTGCCCACAACACGGCCAATATCATCTCTTAGCACAACATCATGCCAGAGAATTAGCCTTTCTTCGCCGCTACGCGTTTGTACATAGTTTTCCATGAAGGAAGGTGGTATCATTTCACCTTCAATGACCTTCTTAAAGTTAGTTTTGGTTATATCGCGCACCCTGTCCGGAAGGAAGGCGTCAAACCAGTTCCTTCCAAGAACCTCGTTCTCTGTATAGCCAAGAACTTCACATGCTTTCTTGTTGACCAGCACAATCTTCATATCAGTGTTTACCACACCAATGAGAGATCCTGCAGCATCAATGTATTGATGAGCTTTGTTCCTTTCTTTTATTACAAGCTCTTCAGTCTGTTTAAGATTAGATATATCATAAACAATTGCACGCAGACATCCCTGACCTCCATCATCACCACACGCATAATGGAGATGGATATTGATCCATTTCACACGATCGTCTCTGCGAACTATCCGATAGCTATGCTCGCTGGAGTAACCAGGAACATTAATAACTTTTTCAGTATGGCTCTTGAAGGAAGAGATGTCATCAGGATGCAACAGTTGTGACCATGTGATCCTTCCGGAAAGAAAATCCTCTTTTTCATAACCTGTTATATCCTTCACGGCACCTGCAATGAAATGGATATTGTAGCAGGGATCGGCCTGGAACAGTATTCCTCTGAAGTTTTTCATAAAGGAGGTGTACTTTTTTTCCATTTTGTGAACTTGCTCATCCAGACATCTTAAGCTTGAGCCATCTTCAAGGACGATCAATAGGCATTGTGCACACTCTTCTGTTATACTCAGGGGATATATCTTCCAGCAATATGGGTATTTACCACTGTGCGAGGTAAGACTACATTCTATTTCCACAGGAAAAGAAAAATAGTTTAAGAAAAGGGGATGACACTTTTCCCTAATAGCATCGCGTACATCTTCAGGAACAAAAACCTCAAACCAATCCATACCTTTGATATTTTTTTCAGGACAACCCAACATTGCAGAAGTCCTGTTACTTGCGTGCCTGATACGCATCTCTCTGTCCAGTACAACTACCATGGCATCCATTAATTCAAAACATAAAGATGCCATTGAAGATGTACCACTTTCAAGATCTTGGAGTAATCTGCGCAACACATCTTTATTCAACCATAAATGAGTGGATTTTGCACATTTAATGTTAATGAAGCTTTTTTCCGCAATCATAGTAACAACAGAATTATTTTTAAAAAGTTTTAAATAAACAATTAAACGTACTATTATATCTTATATATATGTTTCTATATATCTTAAGAAGCTGCTACTTATTTTCCTTATCAATGTCCTATGCTTAATGTATATGGTTATGATCACATGATAGATACAAAGAAAACAAAAGTGATTGTAGTAGTTACTCATGTTATATTTGAGTGGGGAACTTCTTAAATCTGATCAATTATGTAACAATAACTATTTATAAAAATCATTACTATAAAACTAATGTACATGTGTTATAATAGTATTTTTGACATATTATTGTAGTAATTGGTGTAAAAATGCCCGGCAATTCCAGTGTGCAAGAAGAGGACAATAAAGAAACCCTGGAAAACATTGATAATAAAGAAGGAGTGATTCTCCAGGATGGAAATACAGTAACTGATGTTTCTGAAATCTCTATTTATCATCCGAGAATAAAAACTCAGATCATTGAGGCAAAAATAAATAGGGTTCTACCACCAACTAATGGGAATGCTTCTAGAATTACTGCACAGCTCACTGTAGAAGATAAAGCCGGACAAAACGATGCCTTAGCACACATATTTGAAGTCGGAGAGACTGCAGGACCCCTGTTGAAAGATATTGAAATACTGGTACCCCGCTCTCCAAAATTTGGAGTACACCGAAGTATTGATACATATGCACCAGAAGGAGCAGATACACATAAGAAACTGAACTCTGATCTTCAGAAAACTGAAAATGTAAATACTTTTGTAAATTCTGAACAAAAGATATCATTTGAAGACTGTAAAGCTTTAGAAGAAAGCACAGATGTACCTGGTCCCCTCCTTTTAAAGATAACAAATGAAAAAACAACGGTATCGAAAAATAATATAAGAATAACAGCAATAGCTAATGCACATGAAAACGTGTCAAATGATGCACAAGTTATTGATGTTGAAAATGAAACGACAGAAATAACAGTTGCAAGTGAATGCAGGTTATCTGAAGATCCTCTGAAAAAGAAGCCTTCATTACTGGAGATGATCCTTAATCTTTTCAAAAAAGAAGAACAAGAGATAGAGAAATATGATCCTGATATACACGGACAGATATCTCATTTTACTGGGCTTGAAGGCTATGAAGAGGTCGAACGTTACTGGGTCAGTGAACCGTATACTTTTGTGGTCATCCTTTTCAACGCAGAGCGCAACAACCACCTCTATTATGCAGTAGAACCTGAACTGACCAGATTTGAAAAAATATTTCTCACCGAGATCAAGGACAGGCTCAGAGACGTACTGCTTGTGGAAAAGGTAAATGATAACGAAGATAAGGAAAAAATACTGGAGACAAAGATAGCCTCTATAATAAAGGATTATGCTATTGAGGTCACACCTGCAATGCTGGCAAAGATCTCCTACTACATAAAAAGGGACTTTATATGGTTCAATAAGATCGACCCTCTTATGAACGATGGTTCCATAGAAGATGTTTCAGGCAACGGGCACGATCTGCCTATATTCCTGTACCACCGAAAACACATGAACATTGCAACAAATATTGTTTTCCATGAAGAGGAACTTAACTCGTTCATTATCCAGCTTGCCCAAAGAAGTGGGAAACATATATCAGTGGCAGAACCCATGATCGATGCCGCGATGCCTGACGGGTCAAGGATACAGATGACCCTGGGTACATGTGTGACCGCACATGGCAGTACTTTTACCATACGTAAGTTCAGTGATGTTCCTATAACCCCTGTAGATCTTATAAAATGGGGTACTTTTTCAGCTGAATCCATGGCTTATCTCTGGTTGTGCATTGAAAATAATAAGAGTCTTATCTATGCAGGAGGCACAGCATCGGGTAAAACCTCATCACTTAACGCTGTTTCTCTGTTCATTCCAGAAAAAGCAAAGATCATCACACTTGAAGATACAAGGGAACTCAAGCTGCCTCATCCTAACTGGATACCCAGCGTTACCAGGGATTCGTTTACCGCAGACGAACGTGGAGCGGTGGATATGTATGATCTGCTTAAGGCTGCCTTAAGGCAAAGGCCAGAATACCTGCTTGTGGGAGAAGTGAGAGGAAAGGAAGCACTCACACTTTTCCAGGCAATGTCAACAGGACACACAACATTTTCCACGATGCATGCCGATTCAGTAGCATCTGCTATCCACAGGCTTGAGAATCCCCCTATAAGTGTACCACGTACTATGATCCAGGCATTGGATATCATGAGCATCCAATCTCAGACCTACACGAGAGGGAAACGTGTCAGAAGAAATATCAAGCTGGTAGAGATCACAGACATTGATCCTAATACCAGAAACATCCGAACCAATGATATCTTTGTGTGGGATTCGGAAAGAGATGTGTTCATACGAACTGGGGAATCCAAAGCCCTTATGGATATAAGGCTGCGCAGAGGCTGGACAAGCTCAAAGATAGATCAGGAGCTGTGTAATAGAAAAAAGGTATTGGAACATATGCTTAAAAATAATTACACTGATTTCAAAGAGATATCCGATACCATCAATGCATATCAATCCACGCCTGAAAAGCTTCTGAAGAAACTGAACCTCGAATGAATATCACAGGTCGGCTCATGAAGAACGATAACAATGCCATGGATGCGGCCAGTATGAATGAAAAGACAGTGATTGAGCACGCAGATGCACAAAGTATGCCTCAGGAACAGCCTGCTTTGGAACAGCCCGTGGACAGCAACGATACAAGTTTCGATAAAAAACGATCATTAAATCCGAAAGCTCGCATTTTAGATCTTCTTACTAATTTAACCTCTTCAGATACAAAATATGGAAACTGTCAGCGGGCATCAGCTCTGCAAAATAAGTTGATAGTGTATCTCCAAGTTCTTAAGAAGATACCCTTCGTGATCTTTGGGGAAAAGATAAAGGAGAAGAAAGAGAGCTATACAAATCTGCAGATGCAGCTTAAACAAGCCCGCATTCCCATGTCATATGAGATGTATATCTCCAATGCTATCTTCTATTCTGTGTTATGCGTTATTGCAGGTGCTATTCTGGGACTGCTTGTGGCCTATACTATTATATCGGTGATAGGGCTTCCTGAACAAATAACTCAGCTAACTTTCACTTCATCTACTGCCTGGTTATTAGAATTCAAGGAATTGTTCATTGCTCTTTTGATCATAGTATTCTCGACTTTCTCTTTAGGAGGGATCACTTATGCTTTGTTCATGATGTATCCCGGCTTTCAGGCAAGCGAGCGAAAAGGTAAGATAAACAGGCAGTTGCCATACGCTGTGACCTTCATGTATGCTATGAGCAAAGGGGGTATGAACATCATTGATGTGTTCAAAGCCCTTGCGAAATCGGTGAAGACTTATGGTGAGGTCTCGCTGGAAGTAGATTCCATAGTCAGGGATATGGAATATTTCGGCCATGACCTGAGAACAGCCCTGTCAAATGCATGTGTTATCACACCTTCCGACCGTTTCCAGGAACTCATGTATAATCTGCTTACAGTTATTGATAGTGGCGGCAGTATCCCTAAGTACTTCCAGGATAAGTCTGAAACTTACCTGCTGAAATCACAGACAGACCAGAAGGGATTCCTGGAAACATTGGGATTACTTGCAGAATCATATGTAACCGCATTTGTGGCTGGTCCTTTGTTTATAATAATAATGGGGGTAATGATGGCAGTCATGGGATCTGGTACTACTACCATGATATATGCTGTGATCTATGGAGTGCTGCCCGTGGGTTCAGTGATGTTCGTGTTAATGATCAGTATGATCACCCCCAGTGAGATGGGTGAACCAGAACTCTTGCCAACACGCGCAGTGCTCAGACATGGCATACCCCAGATGCCCCAGCATCTTCAACAGCAATTCGATGAAAATGGCATGCTTATCGAAGAGAGCGAGGAGACGGTAAAGCAAAGGCAATACTATGAAGATTTCATTACATCGAAAAAAAAACTCGATCTTAAGCACACATTAAAGAACCCTCTTGCACCCATGTTCGCAAACCCTCTCTTCTCCACAGCAGCTACGGTTCCAATTTCATTGCTTGTACTGATGATACCTTTTGCTATGCACATGCACAGTATTGTGACGCCGGCACAGCTGGTGGAATTCATTGATGATAAACTTGTTCTTTCACTTTTCATTATCCTGATACCTCTGGCTATATTCCATGAGATCAAGAATATGAAAAAGAAGAGGATAGAGAACAATTTCCCAGATATGCTGAAAAAACTGGCAAGTACCAATGAAACGGGCATGACTCTGAGAGACTCGATACAGCTGATGGCAAGATCAGACACCAATGCTCTGAGCAAGGAAACAAAGAAAATATGGAACGATATTACCTGGGGTCTTGAAATTAACGACGCTTTGATACGTTTCGCCAACAGATTACGAACACAGGTGATCACTCGTTCTCTTTCTCTTGTCACAAAGGCAAATGAGTCTAGCGGGGATATTGGTGAAGTGCTTATCGTTGCTGCAAGGGACGCTGCATCTGAACAGTCCATGCGCCGCGAAAGAAGCATGAGCATGATGATCTATATCGTTATAATCTACATTTCCTTCCTTGTGTTTGTAGGTGTTATATTCGTCATATCTACAACGTTTCTTTCTGAAATGGCCGCAGCTGGCGAGAAAATGGCTGCTTCGGGATCTACCGGCGGCTTTCTGGGAAGTTTTGATCTGGATGCTTATATCCAGCTGTTCAAACACGCAGCTCTTATCCAGGGGCTTAGTTCGGGACTCATGGCCGGGGCTATGGGGGAAGGAAGTGTGATGTCCGGGCTCAAGCATTCAGTAATCATGATGACAATTGGTTTTTTGATCTTCACACTGTTCATCTGAACACAACAACTTTTATGTATTGCACTGGTTGTAATAAGAGATGAGGATAGCAGGAATAGATGAAGCTGGAAAGGGGCCTGTGATAGGTTCTATGTGCATTGGAGGAGTACTCGCAGATAAAGAAAGGATCGACTCTCTGAAGAACCTGGGAGTTGCTGATTCCAAAAAACTCACTCCTAAGAAGAGAGAACATCTTGCACATCAGATTAAGAAATATGCACACAGAGTATATATTTTTGAGGTGTCGCCCTCGCAGATCGATGAACTGCGTAAGGTCATGAGCATGAACCAGATAATGGTCCTGGGCTTTTCCAGAGTGCTTGAAGAATTGCAGCCAGATATGGCCTATGTAGATGCTGCAGATGTGAATGCAGCAAGGTTCGGAACAAACCTGAAAGCACAGTATGCAAAAAAATATCCTGAAAAGGCTGAAGAACTGACCATGGTTTCCGAACATCAGGCAGATGCAGTATACCCGATAGTATCTGCAGCTTCTATCGTAGCCAAGGTGAGAAGGGATGAGCTGATAAAAGAACTGGAAACGAAAGTTGGTATCGATCTGGGAAGTGGTTATCCTTCAGATCCGAAAACAAAGCGGTTCCTTGAAGACTGGAACAGAAAACATGGTAATCTGCCGGATTTTGTCAGGCATTCATGGAAGACCGCTCTGAATGTGCTGAAAGAAAAATAGGTTCATGCAGAACCTGTTATGTGATCTGCCATGGACTCGAATACCTTAAGCCCATCCTTTGAACCGAGTATATCCTCTGAAGCTCTCTCCGGATGTGGCATCATGCCCAGTACATTACGGGAGGTGCTGGTAATGCCTGCGATGTTCTCCTGTGAACCATTAGGATTAACCTCATCAGTGATGTGACCTTGCGCATCTGCATATCTAAAAACCACAAGATCATTGTGTTCCAGCTGCGCCAGAGTATCTTCGGTGGCATAGAAATTGCCTTCCTTATGGGCTATGGGGATGCGCACCACTTCACCTTTCTTGAATCTGGACGTGAATGGGGTATCTATGCTTTCCACACGCAGACAGGTAGGCTGGCATCTGAACTTTGGGTACATGTTGGTTGTCAGGGCACCTGTAAGCAGACCGGATTCTGTAAGTACCTGGAAACCATTGCATATACCAAGAACTGGCTTACCCTTTGCAGCAAGTGTCTTCACCGACTCCATAATAGGAGTACGGGCTGCTATGGCACCTGCCCGGAGATAATCACCGTAGGAGAAACCACCGGGGATCACCACTCCTTCAAAATCAGAGAGACTTTCTTCTTTGTACCATACAAGTCTTGCATTCAGACCCACAACATCCTGCAGGACATGAAGAACATCCTGGTCACAATTACTGCCGCCGAACTGGATAATGGCAACGGTCATCAGATTTCCCTCAAAGAGATACTATAATTGTGTATTATTGGATTTGCAATGAGCTTCTGGCACATTTCTTCCACATTCTCTCTTGCATCATGGATGTTGTCTGAGTCAAGTGTGATTGTGTATTTCTTTGCGGTCTTCACACTTTCCGGGGTGTACCCCAGGTGTTCCAGAGCTCTTTTAATTGTAGTGCCTTCCGGGTCAAGCATACCGGGTTTTAATTCGATGATAACATCAGCTTCATATCTCATTATATATCCTCAGTTAGGTTAGTTGGTATAGTATGACAGACCACGCAATTAAAAATAACGCTTTATGGCCCTGACCTCAGAGAACGCTCTGCATGTATCAGTCTCTGGAAAGAAGTTATATGGGTGAGAATGACGATCAGAACTATTGCCGGTACCAGGTATCCAGTAAAGGCACCCAGGACCAGAAGGATCATGCGCTCCGGCCTTTCGGCAAGACCAATGTCCATTGACTTAGCACCTGCGGCTTCTGAGCGAGCCCTTGTATAACTGACAAGATAAGAGCCAATAAGGGCAAGGGAACACCAGAGCCAATCCGGGATAATGAACAAAGGATACGGGACTATGCTCCCGTTTACAAGGCCATAAGTGATGCCTACAAAGATAATAGCATCTGCATAGCGGTCACATACGGAATCCAGTACCGCTCCAAAGGCTGTCATTCTGTTGGAAGCCCGGGCCACAGCGCCGTCGAGCACATCAAAGATACCGCTGACAAGGATGAACATTCCACCCAGTACCACATAACCTCTGGCAAAGATCATAGCTGTTACAATGCTCACAGCGAGACCTACAACAGTAAGTGTGTTTGGAGAAACGGGTATTTCTTTGGCCAGAGGCAATAGAGCCTTCCTTACGGTATTTTTTAACTTGCTGAAAATAGTACATCCCTCACTTATCCTTAAGTGCTTTTGACAATATATTATTTTAGTCATCTGTTATTGTTTCAAGCAAACAACTGTATAAACCTGCTCTATGATGAGTATAAGTAGTATTATACAGTAAAATATAGAAAACATTAAATAGTAGTTAGAGTGATTTTTATCTGATGCTGGAAAAAATGGTGGTATATCCCCCCAGGGTCTAATGTGATCAAACGCCCAGCAAGAGGTAATAATATGAGACCTGAGCGTAAGATGGTGGTTTGCGAGAATAAAGATCTGGTAATGAAGAAGATTGTTTTGTCCTACAGGAAAAAGAATGGTGAAGAGATCTTTCTACTGGATGCTGAAACAGAGGTCCAGGAAAAAATAATGTACAGGACCGCCGATGAACTGTACAGGCGTATAGAAGAGAATTTTATAAACATAGGTTTGCTCAAAAGGGTGGATATGTCCTCTATGAGCGATGATGTGATAAGGGAACTCATACTGAAAAAGCATGAAAAGGAGGAAGAGTTCCTCAATGCAGGTGCAGAAAGAGGTTTCAAACTCGCAGAAGACATAGATCCTGATGACATCCTAAGGTTCTATATTTCATTGACACCTGAGGAGAGGGTCCGGCTAAACTGTAATCCCTGATCCCGGGTCTTTTTCCTCTCTTTTCCTCCCGGAAACTTCAGAGAATTTCGAAAAACCCATGTATTTGAAAATTGTCTTATATACCATTTATAAGCAATCGGTTCCAAATGGAGGTTTATCGAAATCCTCTTTAATACTTAACATGAGATGCGACAGGTTATTAGCAAGGAACCACATTCACCAGCTGTCCCTGCAGAACTTTTACAGGGTACAGGAACAGAAAAATGTGCGGTATTACTGGTTTTTTTAATAGGGAGGAAGCTTCCGAACTAACTCTCAGAGCCTTGCATGTACTGTCCGATCGTGGAAAGGACGGGATAGGTGCCGCAGGATCCGGCTGGGTGGAATATGCGGATACTCCCGGGAAGCTGCACCTTCCGCACGAGAACAATATCATTGGTCACACCCTGCATTCCATGGTAAATTTCACCAGGCAACCTCTTGTTTATACAGGCATTTTTGCATCCAATTGTGAGATATACAACTGGAAAGAGTTGGCAGACACTTTTCTGGTCGATGCTTCCAACGACTCGGATCTGCTTGTAAAGCTCATCGAGCAAAGACTGCATGATGAGCACGTCAATACATCAGATCCAGCAGCGGTGATGCAAAACATCTGTGGCGCTCTGGATATGCTCCAGGGTGTGTATGCATTTGCCTACTGGCTGGAAGATGTAGTTTATATTGCGCGGGATATCATTGGCCTGAAACCTCTCTGGTACAGCCTTTCAGAGGGTTTTGCCTTCGCCTCGGAGAAAAAAGCATTGAAGGCAACAGGCTATACGGACGTAACAGAGCTCAATCCCAGGGAGATCCTGGCGTATGATATCAAGAATGGAACTGTGGTCCATTACACCCGGAATTTCTTTTCTGTTTCTCCTCAGCACGAAGGTACTTTTGAACAAATTGCAGAACAAGTGCAACAGTTGCTTGAAAACGCCGTAAAGATCCGTTTTCCTGAAGAGCCTTTTGGGATACTGTTCTCAGGGGGACTGGATTCAACCATCCTGGCATACATGTGCAGAAAGCTTGGAAAAATTCCCGGAAAGGATTTCAAATGCTACAGTGCTGGCCTCAGGGACGTGCAGGAGCCACCGGACATAGAATATGCTAAAAAGGTGGCGGAAGCCCTGGGGCTTGAGCTTGTGGTGCACCAGATAGACCTGGAACGGGCGGAAGAATATCTCAAGACCGTAGTGCCCCTTGTGGAGGATACGAATGTGCCCAAGGTCGGTGTAGCTCTTACCATGTACACTGCCTGCAAGGCAGCAAAGGAGGACGGGATGCGCGTGATGTTCTCAGGCTCAGGGGCAGATGAGCTGTTCGCAGGGTATGACAGGCACAGGCGTTCCACAGATATCAGCAGGGATTGTTATGCCGATATCCTGAAGATCTACGAAAAGAACACCTACAGGGACGATGTTGTGTCTATGTACAACAACATCGAGATGCGAGTGCCTTATCTTGATAAAAGGTTCGTGGAATACAGCCTGAAGATACCTCCGGAGTTCAAGATCAATGATACTGAGAACAAGCTCATCCTGCGCAGGGTCGGAGAAAGGCTTGGCATACCTGCACAGTTCACCCTGAGGAAAAAACAGGCTGCCCAGTATGGCAGCAGGTTCGATAAGGCCATCTACAGGCTTGCCAGAAGAGCGGGAGCCAATACCAAGACGGATTACCTGAAACATTTCTATAAATACCCTAACCTGAAACTGGGAGTGCTGTTCAGTTCAGGCAAGGACAGTAACTATGCTATGTACATCATGCAGCAGCAGAACTATGCCATTGAGTGCCTGATCACAATTAAGAGTATCAATCCTGATTCCTATATGTTCCACACACCCAATATCGGCCTGGCGCAAATGCAGGCCGAAGCTATGGGCATTCCTCTCATCGAGCAGATTACCCAGGGCGAGAAGGAAACAGAACTGGAAGATCTGAAAAAGGCCATCCTTCAGGCAAAACAGGAATTCGGAATCGAGGGAGTTGTCACTGGTGCCCTGTACTCCAACTACCAGCGGGAGCGGATCGAAAGGATATGCGATGAGCTGGGGCTTAAGGTATTCTCGCCCCTGTGGCATATAGACCAGGAAAAGGAAATGAGGCAATTGCTTGCCCTGGGCTTCAGGTTCATTTTCAGCAGCGTGGCAGCCTACGGCCTGAACAGTAAATGGGTCGGACGCATCATTACTGAGAACGATATAGACTGTCTTTTAAAGCTCAATGAAAAGATCGGGCTCAATGTTGCAGGCGAAGGCGGTGAGTTCGAAAGCTTCGTTGTGGATGCACCCATGTACAAAAAGAAGATCGAGGTCCGTGAATTTGAGGTCATCGAGCTGGATGAGTACACGGCCAAGGTCGCTATTACGGATGCTGTGCTGGTGGATAAAAGCTGATAACACAAAAGAATTGGTTAACTTTGCTTCCCCAGCACGCTCTCAGCCAGCAGCACCGAGATATCCTGCATGTTTAGTTCTTCGTTGCGTTCCTTGCAGACACCTTCGGTGTGGTGCATGCAGAACGGGCAATATGAAACCAGGGTGTCAGAGACCTCTTTGTACCTGTTGACAGCCATCATTGCGATATCTCCGGAGATCTGGGGGAAGTTGGGCTTAAGGCCGCCCGGACCACCGCAGCACCGTGTCTTGCCATCGAACAGCTCGATGACCTCGACACCGATGGTCCTGAGGAGGTCCCTGGGCACACCTGCAAGATGGCGTATGGGACAGGCATCTCGGATAGCTACGGTGCGGTTAAGCTTTTGCGGCTTCAGTCTGCCTTCGTCCAGCAATTCCCTGAACACGTTCATAGTAAGCTCAACTTCGAATTTGGGCGCTCTACAAAATTCGGCGTATGAATCCCTGATGCTGTGATAGCATCCTGGACAGGAGACAAGCAGCTTTTTGACACCCAGGGACTCGATGTATTCCATATATTTCTCGCCATGCGCTGCAATCTCATCCAGATGGCCGCTATCGATGAGGAAAATGCCGCAGCATTTCTCTTCTTTCAGTATCATGGGCTTGACTCCAGCCTTGTTGAGCACCCTGATAGTAGACTGAGCGATCTCCGGATGGCTGTAGGCTACCCAGCACCCGGCCATGTAAGCCACATCCGACCTTTCTGCGATCTCAAGGTCCGGTGTCACCCATGAGAATCTCAGAGCAGGGTCCTTGCCTCCCGGACTGTTCTTCTCCAGGATGTTCTTTGAAATAAGGGTGGTCTTTGCAGGCTCCCTGCTCTGCTCTGCCAGCAGCTTGCGCTCGTACTGGATGATCTTTGTTATGGGGATATCCACAGGGCATACATCGTCGCATGCGCCGCACCTTGTGGAAAGGTAGATGTTATTGAACTCATCTTCTGTAAGCTCTTCTCCTGCAAGTATCTTTGACAAAGACTGTATTTTGCCCTGAGGAGTATAGATGTTGCCCGATGTGACCATATTTACAGGGCACACATCCCAGCATTTCTTACAATCGATACACAGATCAGCCAGTTCCTGTAATTCGTCCATGAGATCAGCCCTGTTTCCAGAAGTCCCTGTCCCTGTCCTCATCAACTTCCATTATAAGTTCTTCGGGATAAGGCAATAGCAATGAATGATATGCAGGGTCCCTGCCGGACATGAGAAGATGCAGTTTCAACAACTCCAGAACTGTGCTGAAGCAGATCCTGTTCTGCTCGTAACGGCCAAGCACAGCCTCGAAGAACTGCTTTTCCTTTTCCGACACATCAGTAGCTACTGACTGGAACATTGCCCTTGCAGCCTCTATGTTTGACTGATGTTCCGGTGATCTTACCATCATTTGTTTGAGCAGCGATTCCAGCTCTTTCAGTATAGTTTCTATTGGCTTAGAGTCATCCTGCACCAATCCGAACATCTTCTTTTGTATATCCCTGTTATACGCCAGGAAAAGGAATTCGTTCCTGTTAAGGAAATCCTGGACATCTCCCAGACATGCAGACCTTTTCAGCTTGCGCAGATCTGCAAACGTATACAGATGGGTGAGGTAATGCTGCCTTATCCTTGTGTTGCGTAACCTGTCTTCCTCTTCCAGAGGATAGCCCGGATAATTCTCCAGTAATTTCACCGCAAAGAAGCCAGTACCCCTCTCAACAACAGGTGCATTTTCCACACCTGCATATACCTTGATATTGCGCAGCCCTATCGTGGGGGATTTGGATTTGAATATAAACCCATCCACTTCCTGCAGGTCCTTTATGAAACTTTCAGTAAAAGAGTTCATCCTGTCTGTGAGATCTTCACCTGTAGCCGGCTGAACGAGCCTGTAAGATCCATCCTTGCGTACTATCCGGATGGTTTCCCTGGGTACCCCTAAGCCAATTTCCACTTCTGGGCACACTTTAATGAAGTCGACGAACGGTTCCAGGTCCCTGACGATGCGGGAATGTATCACCTGACCATCATATCGTACTTTATCGAATTCCAGACATCTGCTAACTACAACTATAGGTTTTGAAAATTGTTTCATAGACTCCCCTTTTTTATCTTTACTTTCTATTTGCTATCAGAAAGTATAAAATATCACCTGAAAGAAGCAAGCAGTGCTACAAGGAACTCCCATGTTCGTGAAACAGAAGGAATATAGAGCCGTTCATCCGGTGAATGCGGATTCTTTATGGTCGGTCCAAATGAGATCATGTCCAGACCCGTGAATCTGGACCCTATGATAGCACATTCAAGACCGGCATGAATCACTTCCACTTCCGGCTTTTCTTCAAAGATAGACTCATAGACATCTTTACACTTCCGCAGCAAAGGCGAAGTAGTATCTGGTTTCCATGCAGGATAGCCTTCGCTGTTGTGCACTTCTCCCCCTGATGATCTGGCCATTGAACCTATTCTGCCGGTAAGATTCGCCAGTTCTTCCATATCGGAACTTCTCTGGCTTGTGATAATAGTGATCTTGTCCTGTGAGGTTTTGATCACTGCAAGATTGCTGGATATTTCCACAAGATTTGGCATCGCAGCTGCCATGCAAATCACTCCATGAGGCATATCCAGCAAAAGACCCACAAGCTTCTTTGTAATTTCGGGAGCAATTGCCTGAAGTGCTTCATCCTTGTGGATCTTTTCAAGCCGCAGAGTTAATCCTGGTTCTCTTTCAGCAAACTCTGAGCGCAATTCATTTTCTAGTTGTGCAATGTTCGGTCTCATCTGCGGCAGATGATCAGCAGGATATGCCAAGACAGCCTGCGAGTATCTGGGAATGGCATTATGGGCCTTACCTCCATCTGCAGATATCAGGAGTATACCAGGGTCTTTAACATGTGTGTCCTTAAGACTCATCAGCCTGTCAATGGCAGTTGCCAGCACTTTATTGGAATTGGCCCTTTTTTCATGGATATTCACACCCGAATGGCCGCCAGCCATGCCTTCAGCAATTAGTCTGCATACATTATATGAATCTGGTACATGCACACGTTTGAGTTCTATTTCAATGGTGGTGGTAATACCACCTGCACAACCAGCAATGAAAACTCCTTCTTCTTCGGAATCCAGATTAATGAATATCTGTCCTGAAATGAAGTCCTGGGAAAGAACACTGGCACCCTGCATGGAGGTCTCCTCGTCCACAGTAAAAAGCAATTCCAGAGGAGGATGTTTAATATCAGCATCTTGCGCAAGTTCAAGTGCCATAGCCAGACCAATACCATTATCTGCTCCCAGGGATGTACTATCTGCCCGCAACCAGTCTCCATCATAGATAAGCTTAATAGGATCACAGCTAAAATCATGAGGTGATGACTCTGTTTTCTCACATACCATGTCCATATGACCCTGGATAACCACCGTAGGAGAGCTTTCATAACCATGAGAGGGAGGGACACTTATCAATATATTATTTACATCGTCGGACTTGCAGCTAAGCCCATGTGATAAAGCCCATTCCTTCAGCCAGCTGGCTATATGCTCTTCATGTTTGGAACTCCGTGGAATGCTATTTATCATTTCAAATAAGGAGAGAATACTGTGTGTGCGCTGGTCCATGCAGTGATAATTGCCTTTATTAGTATTTTATTGTGCACATCCATCATCCGGATAGCTCAGAATTTATATGCACAGAAGTCTAAAATGTATTCAAAGGGTAAGGAGCATCACAGTGATGGAAATAGCTGAAAGGATCTCGGTCATAATGGACGACATCGTGAAACAGCAGGTAGACGCCATAGTTAACGCAGCAAACAATTCTCTGCTTGGAGGGGGAGGAGTGGATGGTGCTATCCATAGAGCAGCGGGTCCCGGACTGCTTGAAGAATGTCGTACGCTTGGAGTCTGTCCCACGGGGGAGGCGAGGATCACCAGGGGATACAACCTGCCTGCAAAATGGGTCATACACACTGTAGGACCTATCTGGAGAGGAGGCACTCATGGAGAGGACAAAATACTCTATCGTGCATACCAGAGCTCTCTGGAACTTGCACACCAATATGCAATAGGATATATCGCTTTTCCAGGAATAAGCATAGGTGCATATGGATTTCCTGTAGAGAGGGCTGCAGGTATTGCTGTTCGATCCGTGTGGGATTTTCTCAATGAAGTGGAGACTATTAACAAAGTAATCTTGGTATGTTACAATGAGATAGCTTTTAAAATGTACTCAGATGCTTTGCACAATACTGTAAACAATATAAAATAAAAATAAACATAATTCTATAACTCATCTAAAAAAAATCTGGTAAGATGGGTATCTCATCATAATTAGAATTAGTATATAACAAAGTAAAGAAAAGATTAAATATTTGAACAACAGATTTTATATTGCTGAGGCAAGGATAAACCCATATAAGATTTGTTGGTTGGTTGGTACAAAATCATCGGTGGTGCGATGATGGGCGTATAAATGCCTGAAAACATAAAAGGTTCCTTTCCACTTGATATGGGGGGAAGGAACCCTTCAGCATTATTTCTTTTCTATTACCTTTCCTTTCTTTTTTCTATCTATTTTGTTCATGTTCTGAGATTTCTGTTCGTTGAGTCTCTGTCGATGCACATATATCTTTTCAATACTCCTATTTTATCAATGGCAGTCCTTATAATCAAGAATTGTACCCGGGAGGGACCTGGAACCCTCGGTCCGATACTCCAAAGCAATGGCATTGAATACGAGATCTTTGAAATAGAACATGCCAAAGTTATCTCTGACCCCACAGTATATGAAGCACTTTTAGTGCTGGGAGGTCCTGCCAGTGCAAATGACACAACCAAAGCAATGCAGCACGAGGTTGCTGTAATAGAACAGGCAGTAAGGGCAGAAGTGCCGTATCTGGGTATATGTCTTGGCATGCAGGCTCTTGTCAAGGCCTGTGGCGGCAGGGTGATAAGGAACCCTGTTAAAGAAATTGGCTGGAAAGATCTGCAAGGCACAGGTTTTTCTGTGGAACTTACGCCAGCAGGTCAAAAAGATATTATTTTTGAAGGGCTGGAACCAATATTGCCTATATTCCACCTGCACGGGGAAACTGTGGAACTGACAGATGAAATGCAGCTGCTGGCTACGGGGAAACATTGTCTTAACCAGGTGATCAAAGTAGGGAATAATGCCTACGGATTCCAGGGACACCTGGAACTGACAAAAGCCATGCTGCACACATGGCTGGCTGAAGATGATGATCTAAGGCAGCTGCCAGCTGAGGACATAAAGCGTGATCATGCTGCTGTAAAAGCGAAATATGAACACAACTCAGAGAAGGTATTTACTAATTTTTTAAAAATAGCAGGAATACTTTAGTTTATAGAGAAGATTGAAGAAACATAAAACAGAATTAAGAAGAAATGGTGTCAAAGATCGCAGTCAGGTCTGTTCATGATCTTTCTTGTGGAAGTGAATAGATCCATGAAGTGATCCAAACGTGTGATTGCCAGACTGCTGTAAGGCTCCAAATTATAACACAAGTCTGCCTGTAACCTAAGTTCCTATGTTTTAAGCGCATATCACCAGGAAATAAAGATTGAAGATGCCAAAAGAACTTGTTTTTGGCTTCTAACACACAGAATATAGTATAACGTAAGCACATATTCCTACATCAGAAGATGCTTATGTGCCTAAAAATTTGTAGTATACATTATGAATTTAATTGAACACTGCTATGCGTAAATCTATGATAAAGGCAAATATCCATTTTTTCTAGAAATCTGTGCAAAGAGCATTTTGAAAAAACTCTCTGAACTTTAACTTTTCTCCATATTTTCCAGCAGTATCCTGGCCTTCTCCTATCTCGTCACAAACTGCAGCATCTCGGGTGATTTATTTTGAATGCTTATGTTAGGGAAAAGGTCTGGATTCAAATACCCAGGACTGTTCAAAACTTATCCCCTGTTTATGATAAAAAGAGTATATCCTACATAAATTACCAAGAATATCAGGGCTTCCCATCTTTCAAATTTATGCTTCTTTCCGGTAAACATGAAGATAAAGAACAGCAATGTTGCAACTGCTAGAATAATCAAGTCTACGTTAATACCAATTGGCACCGTCAGAGGAGATATTATTGAAGAAATTCCCATGATCAAAAATATATTGAAAATATTTGAGCCGACAATATTTCCAACAGATATGTCCATCTCTTTTTTGAGTGCTGCCGCAACCGATGTAACCAGCTCTGGGAGTGATGTCCCTGCAGCAACGATCGTTGAAGATATGAGGAACTCGCTTATTCCCATTTGCCTTGCAATAGACACAGCACCATCTACAGTCAATTTTCCTCCTATTACTAAAAAGATAAATCCGGCGATCAGTATAAATGAAATTTTTGTGATGGAATGTTTCTTGATATTATCGGCTGCTTCATTTGTGCAATTTTTAATAGTTTCAAATATATAATAAAGAAACATTGAAAAGAAAAAAAGTAATATAATCCCATCTGCTCTCGTAAGGATATTGTCTGAACCATTGGCCAGCATTATTTTGTTTGACATGGTTGTCAGAACAAGGACAGCAAGTAAAGCAAAAGGTATCTCTTTCCAAACTGTTGGCTTTTGCACAATTAAAGGAGTTATTACTCCAGTCACACCAAGAATTAGCAGTAGATTGATTATATTGCTTCCAACGATATTACCAAATGCTACGTCACTGTTACCCTGAATGGAAGCAAAGACATTAACGACGAGTTCAGGCATGGAAGTTCCAAATGCAACAACAGTCAATCCGATTACCAATGCGGATATTCCAAGATGTTTAGCAAGAGAGGAGGCGCCTTCGACGAACCAGTTTGCCCCCTGATATAACAATGCAAGACCTGTCAGAATAAATATATAATCGATCATTGTTTTACATCATCTATATGAATGATTATAAAATCATCGACTAACCTAGAAAGAAGTATTTCTGTGTTGTGAATTGGTAGTGTTTCAGTTTTCTGTTAAATGCTATAGCTATGTATTTTATTAGAACATGGGGAAGCTGTAAAATAGTGCATTTAGTATCCGGCTTAACACTGATCTTGTAAAGAAACCGAAAGTTTGTCCTGAATAAGTCGTTGTGCTTTAAATGGCTATTTGTTAGAACAAACACATAACGCCAGTTTCATAGCACTAATGGGCCAGTTCATGCCTAAATGGCTACTCTATCGGGATAAGTTGAACAGGTTATCTGTCATATGTGTAACAAATTTTCATGATAGTTAGTTGTTATTAAAAGAACAACAACATTGTAATTTTGAAAAAACTATAAATATCAGCCACATATATTAGCCCATATTCGGGCAGAAAGCTGCAACAGTTTAGAGGTGTCATTATAAAAGGCATATTTGAAAAACTTGGGGTATTCATCGAGGACAACTCTGTGGCTATTGGACTTATTGCACTGCTTTTAGTTGTTCTCTCCCTGCAGGGTGCCCAGCTCATTGAAATGAGTTCAGGGACCGATACTTTCGTGGAAAAGACCTCAAAGCTATATCAGGATTTTGATCATCTGTACCTGAAGCTCTTCAGTACCCAGTCCATAGTTGTAATGATCGAGGGTAAAGATATCACAAATCCTGAACTTTTGCAAGCCTTGGACAGGGCTCACACGTCATCTCAGGCCATACCGGGTGTTATTGAAGTTACTTCTCCTTCTGCAGTAATAAAAGAAGCGAACTATAAAATGACTGGCACCCCAGAACTACCGCATGATGAAACGATAATAAAGGACATAGTAGCTTCACATATGCCTTCACCCCTCATGCCGGATGATACTCATGCATTCATGTCAATAATCATAGAAGGCAGTGCAACAGATCAGATGCAGCAAGAAATATTAAGAGAAACGGAAGCATCTGTTGCTTTCGCTGAGTTCCCTCCGGATTATAGCATAATAATCACTGGGGACCCTGCTTTCAATATTGCGCTCAACAATGAGATGAATTCAAGTATGGGTCCTCTGCTTGGTATATCAGCCATACTGATGATGGTAGTGCTATATATGGTGTTCGGACATGTAAGGTGGCGATTGCTTCCGTTACCTATTGTGCTGCTAGGTATTATATTCACTTTTGGTGCAATGGGTTTTTTGCAGATACCTATGACAATGGTATCCATGGCAGCTTTTCCTGTGCTCATAGGCCTTGGGATAGATTATGCTATACAGTTCCATAACCGCATAGAGGAAGAACTTGGTAAAGGTGAAGATGCTGCAGAGGCCGTGGTGGAGACCATCAAGCACATTGGTCCTGCCGTGCTCATAGCTTTGATCATCACTGCTCTGGGATTCGTTTCCCTTTTCACATCCGTGGTACCAATGATACAGGATTTCGGAAAACTTTTGCTTATCGGTATAGTGATGTGTTTTATATCCTCTCTTTTTCTGGGAGTGACAGTGATCTATTCCCTGCACCGTGCCGACACCAAGAAAAAATCAAAGAACGGTGACAACTATAGGAAAAATGATCGGACTATCAGCACCATACAGCCTGATATGCTTGATCGTATACTTGGCAGGATTACCGCTTTCACATTGAAGTATCCATGGCTGATTCTCATCGTTGCAAGTTTGACCTGTCTGGGAGGCATGTATGTAGACACTATGGTTCCCCTGCAGACAGATGTGCAGACATTTGTTCCTCAGGATATGCCTGCTTTAGTGAATCTGAAACTATTGGGCAGTATACTGGGTGGCAGTGAAGAACTGAATATGATAATCAAGACTGACAACAATGCAGATCCATATCTTCTTCAATGGGTGGACGATTTTTCAAAACATGAAGTTGAAGGCAGATCTCACATATATGGATCTAGCAGTATAGTGCCTATCATAAAGGAAATGAACGGCGGGGAGATCCCTTCCACTGCTGAAGAAGTGAAGCATCTGTACGCGCAGATTCCAGATATCCAGCGAGAACAGTACATACATGGTGGAAATATTCTTATGCTCAATCTGAACATCGGCAATGCCATGGGCGAATTGGGACTTGAAGGCATAGCAGAGCTTTCCGATACTATCAAAGAGGACCTTACATGGTTTGCTCCACCACCAGGCAACACAGTTACTATCACCGGAGGATCTGTGGTATTCTTTGAGGTGATCGATGCACTCACCTCAGGTCGCAGGCTGATGACAATGCTGGGTATAGTCTTTGTGTTTATGGGGCTACTGGCCATTTACAGAGATCATCTGAAAGCTTTCACTCCGGTAATTACGATGTTAATAGTTGTAGGTTGGTCCGGAGGCATCATGTACTACACTGGTCTTGAGTACACTCCTATGAC
Source organism: uncultured Methanosarcinales archaeon (assembly GCA_964486435.1). GTDB lineage: Archaea > Halobacteriota > Methanosarcinia > Methanosarcinales > Methanosarcinaceae > Methanomethylovorans. Next base: position 25,533 of record CAZAMM010000013.1, read on the forward strand.
AGCAACCCTTGGTGCCCTTATCCTTGGGGTAGGTTCGGAATATGCTATCCTGATGATGGAGAGATATTTTGAAGAGAAGGGAAAGGGTGCCTCTCCCGAAGAAGCAATGCACGAAGCAAGTGTAAAGATGGGCAAAGCCATCGTAAGTTCAGGGCTTACTACCGTCTTTGGTTTTGCGGCATTGATAGCTTCTCCTTTTAGCATGACCAGTAATTTTGGTTACATTACTGTCATCGATGTAGCATTAGCGTTGTTTGCTACATTCGTCGTGTTCCCGCCTGTTCTGGTCCTGCTGGACAAGCACAGGGAACAGAGGCTATTGAAGAGAAAAATGAAAAACATGAATACTAACCATTCCAGGGTAACGGAGGTTAGCTCCACATGAAAAGCGCATTAGGAATTAAGATTTTCACACATTTGTCTCTCATTCTGACAATTATATTTGTGCTTGGGATGTTTTCGATCATAGGGATGCACCCTGCTTCTGCAAAGGAGTTCCTGCCGGCTGCATACGAGCACACTACCAATTTTTATACAAGTTATGGAGAACCGGACCTTTATGCCTCAGTACTTGGGGATACGGAACTGAAAAGAGGGGAAACTAGAGATCTAAAGATCGTAATTTCCAACAGAGGGGTGCTATATGGTGCAAAGAGTGCACAGGGTGTCGGCACTTCTGAGACGAAACAGGCTCTTGCCATCAAGGAACTCGAATATGAAGCTTTCCGTACCGTTGCCTATGGAGTGAAAGCTACACTGGTGAGCAACTCCGAATATATAGATGTTGATCCGACCACGAGCAGTCAGACCCTTGAAGAGGTATTTCCGGGACAGTTACCCGATGATCCCCTTGTCTTTACTCTTAAAATTTCGAAACACGCCCCAGCAGGTGTGTATATGCTGGCTCTGCCTATAATATATGAGTACAAAAAAGACATACGAATGACTTCGGGCAGTACAAATGTCATGGGTCTTCCTGACAAGGATCATGCGGCTTTTTATCAGACTGCCAACAAGACCCTTACGATCCCAATTGTCATAGAACCACAACCCATATTATCTGTCACTGGGGTTTCAGGGCAGATTGCAGCAGGCAGTAGTAGTACTATCAATGTCACCTACACAAATACCGGGGAACTTCCTGCTACAGATGCTGTTGCCAGGATCGTCGCCATAAAACCGTTCTCTTGTGACAGGTCCATGCAACCCCTCGGCACCATTGCCCCGGGTCTTAGTAAAACAGCATCTTTTGATATCTCTGTGGAGAATGAAGCTGTTGTGAAGACATATGGACTTGACAGTGAGGTCAAATATACCGATGCAGATGATGAGATCGCATATTCGAGCAATATGAAAGTAAATGTAACGGTCACACCTGCTGAAAAGAAATTGAACATAACTGGCATTGCAATTGCCGGGATAGCCATTACATTGATAGTGCTGATATTTAAGAACACATTAAGGAGCATGAACCAAAAGAACAGAGGTATAGAATGAACAGCCTGAAAAATGTGATCAATGGCATAGCATTTCTGTGTCTGATAGTTTGTATTACGTCAACTGCACATGCACAATTGCCGGAATTCTTCAACTTTGACGACAACTACTATGTAGTCTACGGAGGACCGAACGTAACTGCTACCCTTATAGGTGACAATGAGTATTACCGGGGAGACACAGTGACAATAGACCTTAATCTTATGAACAAAGGTGTGATCACCGGGTTTGAAGACGGAGTTCGCAGGAAGAGCCTTGATGACTTGGAGCATAAGATACAGATGACTGAGATGAACTATGAAGCTCAGCGGACAACTGCTATCGGAATAGTAGCTATTCTTAACTCTGATAATCCCTACATAAAGGTAAAATCCGGACCTCAGGAAGCAGGTTCTCTTGCCTCGGGAGAACAAACCGAAAATCCTGTCAAGTTCAGCATTGAGATCTCCAAGAATGCTCCGGCTGGTGTTTATCCCCTGGGCCTGCAGTTGTACTATGGATATCAGCAGGATGTGCAGATCAGCGGTGATGACGAAACTGATCTGGGCATCACTAATATGGAAGTAGGGCTCTGGTATTCTGTGGGTCAGCAGAACCAGACGATCAACATTCAGGTGGGCAATGAAGCTTCTTTTGAAGTGATCAATGTCACTGGGACACTATATGCCGATACGGATGGAATGCTTCATGTTACTTACAAGAACACAGGTGAGATGACGGCAAAAGATGCCATGGTCAGAATCAGTGTGGATGATCCCTTCAGTACCACAGATGACCAGGCTTTTCTGGGGACACTGGCACCTGGAGAGACCGCAGACGCTTTATTTAAGCTGAAGATCGATGAAATGGCAGTCTCTAAACCTTATTCCATCAACAGTGAGATCAAATATGAAGATGAAGATGGACACAGCCATATATCGGATACCATAAAGATAAGGACCGAAACACTGCCTGCCCGTTCTTTTAGTGAATCACTGTCTAACTACACGGGGCTTTTCTTGTTAATTGTCATAGTGGTCATTGCTGCAGGTGGCTTCTTCATCTACAGGAAACAGAAAGAAGGAAAGACTGATAAAGAACACAGGATACAGAAAGAAGGAAAGACTGATAAAGAACACAGGATACAGAAAGAAGGAAAGACGGGCAAAAAATAAAACCTCTCTTTCCTGCTATTCATATAAGGATAAAGGTTCATGCATTCACTTATAGACTCACTCAGGAGCTTAGGGTTTACGGAATATGAAGCAAAGGTCTTCATAGCTCTTGCCAGGAATGGCAGTGGCACAGCCAACGATATTCATATGTTCTCAGGTATACCAAGACCTGCTGTATATGGTGTGTTGAAAAAGCTTGCTGCGCGTGGGATCATTGAAGTGCAGCATACAAAACCCATGCTGTACAAATGTATTCCTCCAAAGGAAGCCATTGAGAGAATTAAAAAGGATTTCGAGCAGGAAACAGAGTGTGCTCTCGAAAAACTCAATGAGGTATACTCAAGTGAAGATGAAATTCATCATCAAGAGATCGTCTGGACCATAAATGGTCTTAAGAACATAAGCGATAGAATAATCCAGATGGTTTGCATTGCTGGATCAGAGATCATAATAGAAGCACCTCATCCTACTTTCAGGAATCTTGAACATTTATATCCTGTGGTAGAAAAACATTATGATCAACTTGTTAAGGAATTGAACCGCAAGATCGGTGAAGGTGTACAAGTACGTATGATCATTTATTCGATAGAAGAATTAAAAGATATAGCACAACTCATCCCTGGTGCAGAGCTCAGGCTCAATCACGTGAAAAGGGAACAATTCAGAAAGGGAGGAGCCATTTTAGTAGATGGTTCAGAGGTACTGATCGATCTAAGAAAGGATTCAGGTCAAAGAGAAGAGCTCACAGCTATCTGGTCAAGTGGAAAGGAGTTTGTGTCCTTTGTGAAACATTTGCTTGAAGCGGAATGGGAAATTTCGGATGTTCCAGTATCTCAACTAAAAAAAGAATGAAAGTGTCAGAGCAGTTTTTTACCTGCGTCTGGTCCGGATACGCACTCGTAAACTTCGGAGATCTTCATTACAACAAGGCTTCTGGCAGGGAACCTGTCGCCCATGGACTTGACCATCTTGTACATTTTTTCATAATCTTCGCCACTTGTTTTTATTTCTATGGGCCCCTTTATCTGGAAACATCCCTGGGTCTCAGGTCCCCACACATACAATGCTACCCGGGGGTTTTCCTTTAGGTTCTCAAGGGTTTTCAGGAAAAAGTTGTCTGCTATCCATACCGTTTCGTCATCGTCCTGCAATTTACAGAAGCCGATGGGTATAACGTTTGGCATACCATCCTTTGAAGCTGTTGCCAGCGGAAATATTCTCATTTTTGAAAATGCATTTTTCATCTCTGAACTCAGTTTTACCATATACATTACCTCTTTAGATCAAGGTTATCATAGCACAGTATAAAATATGAATCTTTGGATAGCTGAAAATGGTCTATAAATATTTTTGCTAAAAGATAAACGAATAAAAAAATTATTCGTCTGTATATATTCCCATTCCTGTGACAATTTCACTTTTTGGGGAAACCCAACTGTTCTGAGGACCTGACAATTGTATGTCTATCTGATCAGTGTAGCTGTTCGAACGCCACCCTCCGATCCACCATTCATTAATTGCATCCATGGTGACTGAAACACTTACTCGGGCATCCGATGAGGCCTCATATTGTACATATATCCTGCTGTTATAGTCATAGACTTTAAGATGTTCTTGTCCGGCCATCCAGGACCGGCTTTCATCAGCTGTCAAGTTTTGAACCAGATCGTATTTTGGCATGAGCACCATCTCATGGCCTATAGGGTTCTTTGTGTCTATGCTTTGGTTGGAGCTCATCATTGCTGAAAGTTCTATTGTACCTGGATGCGGTGTTTTCTCCGAGTATTCATCGGAAGTGATGCGTATAATTTCAACTTGTTCAGGATCAGTACCAGGTATTGGTCTTTCCATTACATCAGAATAGAATACAGGAGTTATTATGTCCTTTTTTATCGAAAGCATAAGTCCATGCTCTGTTTGTGCAAGAGTGTATTCCCATGAGGAATCATCTTCATTGAACTGTTCCACTATGTCACGACCTACGTACGATATATTCCCGCTTGATGGTATAGGCATATAAAAAGTGACATTTTTCAGGGTCATGTCAGTGACAATGGAGATGCTGTAGGCATAACTGCTCTGAAAACTATCTTCATACATCCTTTGCTTTTGTCCGCTCCACCAGAGGGACAATAAGCTGGTTGCAATGACCACTAAGACCAACAGGACGATCAGTGTTTTAGAAAGGTTTTTCATGTATCTCCATCCTGCAACACTTTCCAAAAAGTACTTAAAAGAATATATATATTCCTACAAATCCATGTATGAAAAAAGTAGGATGATTTCTGCTCATGCAGACGTCAACTACCAGTTAATAGGTAGTAGAAGATATGCAGATTTCAAGGTCTACAGATACTCTTCTAAAATACCTTGTCTAGGAAATACTGGTGCACCCTGCTATCCGAGGTAAGCTCTGGATGGAATGCCAGAGCGAACAGGTTCTTTTGCTCTGCTGCCACGATCTTGTTATCAATGGTTCCCAGCACCTTTACATCTTTTCCTGCACGTGTTATAGCGGGAGCTCTTATAAAAACAGCGTTGTAAGGATATTTCAGAAAATCCAGTTCAAGTTCGGTCTCAAAAGATTCACGCTGTCGACCAAATGCGTTCCTGTTGACCTGGGTATCCATCAGTCCAAGCAGATACTGATGGGTCTTACGTACCTGCTCATCGCCTTCCTTTGCAAGTAAAATAAGACCTGCACAAGTACCCATGATGGGCATATCGGCAGCATGCATTGCTCTTATCTCATCAGTAATACCTTCTCTTAACAGTAGTCTGCCCAAAGTGGTGCTTTCCCCTCCCGGCAGCACGAGGGCATCACAGATGGGAACCAGATCTTTGTGTTTTATAGTGATGATCTCTGCCTTTTCTTCTCTTTCAGAGACTGCCCGCTTAAGAGCTTCAACATGCTCAGAAACGTTGCCCTGTATAGCTATAACACCTATGCGCAATGCACACACCCTGAAACAAGAAGAGGATTTACCATCCTCTGGTCTGCAATGCCTGCTCAGGCGGGATGGTATCCGTGCTGATGCCTTTCATGCCAGCACCAATGCCTTTTGATATCTCTGCAAGCACCTGAGGGTTATCATAATTATTGACAGCTTCCACTATAGCCGATGCCATAAGTTCAGGTTTCTCTGCCTTGAATATGCCGGAACCTACGAACACACCATCTGCACCTAATCTCATCATAAGTGCTGCATCCGCCGGTGTTGCCACCCCGCCTGCTGCAAAGTTCACAACAGGCAATCTTTGCATCTGTGAGGTCTCGATCACAAGTTCTATGGGTGCCTCTATCTCACGGGCCGTGAACATCAACTCTTCCTTTGTCTTACCTGCCAGAGCCCTTATTTCGCCGGTAATCTGCTTCATGTGACGGACAGCTTCTCTTACATCTCCTGTGCCGGCCTCTCCTTTGGTGCGTATCATGGCTGCACCTTCATTCATTCTGCGCAGTGCTTCTCCCAGGTTACGGGCTCCGCACACGAAGGGAACGGTGAACTGTGTCTTATCAATATGAAATTTTTCATCTGCAGGTGTAAGCACTTCAGACTCGTCCACCATATCGACACCCAGGGCCTGCAGGATTTCAGCTTCTACAAAGTGTCCGATACGTGCTTTTGCCATGACAGGGATGGTTACACATTCGATGATCTCCGTTATTATCTGAGGATCTGCCATCCTTGCAACACCTCCGGCCTTCCTGATGTCGGCAGGTACAGCCTGCAGAGCCATCACTGCAACTGCTCCGGCATCCTCTGCTATCTTCGCCTGTTCAGGATTTGTGACATCCATGATGACACCTCCTTTCTGCATGCTGGCAAAGCCACGTTTGATCAGTTCAGTACCATGTCTCAGTTTCTCAAGTTCCATAATTATCATCCTGTAATTCTATTTTGGACATCCTACGCGCTCACGTATAAATAAATGTTGCTAATTGAAAGCAATGCTTATAAGCATTACTTTTCCTCTCCGTTCTCCGGTTCTATGCGGGCCACACCCACCACCTTATCACCCAGGCGTACATCCATGATCTTAACACCCTGTGTGTTCCTCCCCTGTATCCTGATATCTGTGACAGGTATGCGGATAACTATACCTTCAGAACTGGTGATCATCACTTCATCTTTCTCGCGTACAGCTTTAACATTGACTACAGGCCCGTTACGCAGGCTTGTCACTATGGTGATTACACCCATGCCTCCGCGGTGCATTGTGCGGTATTCTCTAAATTCGGTACGTTTACCGAACCCATTTTCAGTAATACTCAACAAGGTAGAGTTTTCATCCACCACATCCAGGCTTACCACTTTATCACTCTGCTCGAGTTTGATGCCGCGCACACCCTGTGCACTCCTGCCCATGGACCGGACATCGTTCTCTGAGAATCTAATAGCTTTACCGTGCCTTGATACCAATACCACATCTTTTGATCCGTCGGTCAGGGCCACGTTCACAAGTTCATCATCGTCCAGCAGAGTGACCGCTATGATGCCACCCTTACGCGGATTGCTGAAATTTGAAAGAGATGTCTTTTTTACAGTTCCTAAGCGAGTAGCCATAAAGAGGTACTGATCCTCCGCGAACTCATTTACAGGGATCATAGCAGTAACATATTCCTCTTCACCCAGTTCCAGCAGATTGACTATGGCTTTACCTTTGGACTGCCTGCTTCCCTCAGGGATCTCATAGACCTTTTTCCAGTATAGTCTTCCCTTATTAGTAAAGAACAGAATGTATTCATGACTGGAAGCCACAAAGATATTTTCCACAAAGTCCTCCTCCTTGGTTTCCATGCCAATAACGCCTTTACCTCCTCTGCGCTGCTGGGAATATGTGCTTACAGGCAATCTTTTAATGTACCCGCTGTTAGTAATAGTTACTACTACATCCTCCTGAGGAATGAGATCTTCAAGATCGATCTCCACATGTGAAGCTTTGATCTGCGTTCTGCGCTCATTGTTGTATTTTTTCCTGAGCTCAATAAGTTCTTCTTTGATTATCTCATATTTCTTATCATTGCTTTCGATAATGGACAGGTATTCTGCAATGAGTCTCATGAGTTCTTCATACTCATTTTCCACTTTCTGCCTCTCAAGACCAGTAAGCTTCTGCAGACGCATATCAAGTATAGCTTTTGCTTGGATCTCATCCAGGCCGAAGTTAGTTATTAATCCGGATCGTGCTTCCTCCACCGTAGCCGAAGCACGGATGAGGGAGATCACAGCATCCAGCTGATCAAGCGCTATCCTCAGACCCTGGAGTATATGAGCACGTTCCTCTGCTTTCTTTAACTGGAACTGAGTACGTTTCTGGATGATGTCTATCCTGTGTTCCAGGTAGATCTGTAAGATACGTTTCAGGTTAAGCTCCAGCGGCACATTGTCCACCAGTGCCAGGTTGATGATACCAAAGGTTGTCTGCATCTGGGTATGTTTATACAACTGGTTAAGCACCACGTTCGGATCAGCATTTCTGCTGATTTCTATAACGACTCGGATACCATCACGGTCTGACTCATCTCTAAGATCAGAGATACCTACGATCTTCTTCTCTCTGACAAGTAACGCAATATCCTCGATGAGCTTGGCCTTATTCACCTGGTAAGGTATCTCGCTTACAATGATAGCGTTCTTGTCCTTTCTAATTTCCTCTATGGTGGCTACAGCCTGCAGCTGTATCCTGCCTCTGCCTGTTTCATAGGCTTCTTTTATACCATGCATGCCCAGAATAGTTCCACCTGTGGGGAAATCCGGTCCTTTGAGCACGGTCATAAGGTCATGTATGGTGGAAGAAGGATCTTCTATGAGCATAAGGGTTGCATCCACTACCTCTCCCAGGTTATGAGGCGCCATGTTGGTGGCCATACCTACTGCAATACCCGTAGATCCATTGATCAGCAGGTTCGGTAGTTTTGCCGGCATCACGGAAGGTTCTTCCAGAGAACCATCATAGTTAGGGTTCATCAGGACCGTTTCTTTATCAAGGTCCTGGAGCATTTCATCAGAGATCTTGCTCATGCGTGCCTCTGTGTAACGCATGGCAGCTGCAGAATCACCATCAATAGAACCGAAGTTACCCTGGCCATCTATCAATGGATAACGCAGGGAGAACTCCTGTACCATCCTTACAATGCTTTCATACACTGCAGAATCACCATGGGGGTGGTATTTACCCAGCACGTCTCCCACTACACGGGCAGATTTCTTGTAGGGCTTATCATGGGTGATGCCGGCTTCGTACATGGCATACAGTATCCTTCTGTGGACAGGTTTTAAACCGTCCCTTGCATCGGGTAGGGCACGTCCCACGATCACGCTCATGGCATAATCTATGTAGGAGTTCTTCATTTCTTCTTCTATGAGGATAGGAACTATCTTCTCACCGGTGTCTGTAGGCTGGATACCCAGAGGATTCTCATCCTTTCCATTATTTTCTTTATTATCATCTGCCATGTGCTACACCTCAAATATCCAGATTAGTGACCAGTTTAGCATTCTTCATGATGAAGTTCTTACGGGGCTCCACTTCATCCCCCATCAATATGGAGAACATCTCATTTGCAGCCACTGCATCTTCCAGGGTTACCTGCAATATTGTCCTGGTCTCAGGATTCATCGTGGTTTCCCATAACTGTCCAGGGTTCATTTCTCCCAGGCCCTTGTAACGCTGGATGTTAATACCTTTATCTCCAATTTCCTGCAGCTTGACATTGAGCTCTCTGTCAGAGTACACATAATGCTCTGCCTGACCTTTTTTTATACGATAGAGGGGAGGCTGTGCAATGTATACATATCCTTCATCTATCAGCGGGCGCATATACCTGAAGAACAAAGTAAGTATAAGAGTTCTTATATGGGCACCGTCCACGTCAGCATCCGTCATGATAATAACTCTGTGATACCGGGCTCTGCTGATATCATAATCATCCCCTATGCCTGTACCCATAGCAGTGATAAGGGACAATACCTCAGTGTTCTTTAGTATACGGGAGAGCCGGGCTTTCTCTACGTTAAGGATCTTGCCACGGAATGGCAGGATGGCCTGGAAACGCCGATCTCTACCCTGTTTTGCGGAACCTCCTGCAGAGTCACCTTCCACAAGGTATAATTCGCATTGTGAAGGATCTTTTTCAGAACAGTCTGCAAGTTTTCCAGGCAGAGTGCTTACATCAAGGGCATTTTTACGGCGGGTAAGTTCTCTTGCCTTTTTGGCGGCTTCCCTTGCGCGCTGGGCATCCAGTGCTTTCTGGAGGATCGCATTTGCAACTTTTGGATTCTCTTCCATGAACTCAGCAAGCCCTTCAGAGACCATGGACTCAACAATACCTTTGACATCACTGTTTCCGAGCTTGGTCTTTGTCTGTCCTTCAAATTGGGGTTCTGTAAGTTTCACACTGATGATAGCGGTCAAACCTTCTCTTATATCCTCACCTGCAAGTTTATCATCACCTTTGGCAAGGTTGTTCTTCTTGATGTAATCATTGGCAACTCTTGTAAGAGCTGCCTTGAATCCCACAAGATGCGTACCACCTTCATGCGTGTTTATGTTATTGGCAAAAGAATACACTGATTCATTATAGCTGTCAGTGTACTGCATGGCTATCTCTACTATGGTACTTTCTTTCTCCCTCTCGAAGTATATTACGTCCTTGTGGAGCACATTGCGCTTATGGTTCAGGTGCTCAACAAAGGATATGATACCCCCTTCATACTGGAATATTTCCTTTTGCTCTTCAGCTGCACGCCTGTCAGAAATAGTGATCTTCAGGCCTTTATTAAGAAAAGCAAGTTCTTTCAGGCGGGTAACAAGCGTGTCAAAGACAAAAACTGTGGTTTCAAGTATGGATGTATCTGGTTTGAAAGTGACCGTTGTTCCAGTTCCTTCACTTTTCCCGAATACCTGTACATCGGCAATAGGCACTCCCTTCTCATAGCGCTGGTAATACAGATTTCCATCACGTTTTACATAGACCTCGGTCCATTCTGACAGGGCGTTCACAACTGAAACACCTACACCGTGCAACCCGCCGGAAACTTTGTATGAGCTTTTATCGAACTTACCACCGGCATGCAGTATGGTCATTACGACTTCCAGTGCAGACTTATTATATTTAGGATAATTGTCTACAGGAATACCTCTGCCGTTGTCCTGCACCGTCAATGAACCGTCCGAGTTTATAATTACATCTATCTGATTACAGAAACCCGCCAGCGCCTCATCAATGCTATTGTCCACCACTTCATAGACAAGGTGATGGAGTCCCCTGCTATCAGTACTCCCTATATACATGCTGGGACGTTTGCGCACGGCCTCCAGGCCTTCAAGTACCTGAATATGCGTGGCATCGTAAACATCTTTATCGCCCATATATTGATCTCCGTGAATTTAATAAATTAATAACCGAATTGTGTTTAAAACCCATGGTCTAAGACCATCCAGAAATAAGCGTAAAATTGCTGTTTTCTATCTACTGATACATTTTTCTTAAATTAATGCTTCACTGAATATAGCAGTCATTATTCATAAAGGTTTATATAATTAGATAGATGGGGCGATCAAATGGACTATCAGTATATTAAAGTATTTCAGACTACTAAAAAAGCTGGATAATAAAATAATTATAGTACAGATATATTTTATGAAGAGGTATTAGAAGAAGCAGGATTGATATTATCCGAAGAAACAGAAAATTTACTGCCTTTTGGAGCAAGCTGGAACATGATATCAATGATGTTCTATATAGAAAAGTGATCATGGCCAAAGAGGAAGAAAAAGTTGACAATAAATTCCTGGTGACCTTCACAAGGTTTACTAAAACACTTAAGTTAGTAAGAGTATTGAATGATAGATGAACACCAAATGTAGCAGGACAGTTTTGCTATTGCTGTAATATGGGCAGCGGTTATTTTTACATCTGCATTTATACTGCGGGAATCAGGTTATTTTATCCAGTTAATTCCTATATATGGTACAGCAGCAATAATGTGCATCATCCTTGCAGGGAACTTTTGTAAGAAGGATCAATGAACCACTTACATTTACGTAAAATCAGATTAAAAAATAAGGATAGAAAAACAAATAGTTGATTTGCAACTAAATGTTTAACCAGTTATAAGATTTAAGCAACTTCGCCAAATGCGAATTTGCTCATTACCTTGTTGACCTTTATTGTGACTTCATCGCCAACCTCGGTGTTAGGGACAAAGACGACAAATCCGCTTACTCTTGCAATTCCGTCGCCTTCTCTTGCGATGTCTTCAATTGTCACTTCATAATTCTGTCCAGCTTCTACTGGAGCACTTGAATGCATGTTACTAAACAAATGTTTCACGTCCTAATTGATTAGCTTAAAAAGAAATACAACCATTTGGTTGAAAATAAGAAAAACAGTAAATGTGAAAAATACTATCTAAACCTATAATCCAGCAAATCAGTATCAAACTCTATAAGCACCTCTAAATGGAAAGGGTTCTATATATACCTGTCCCTGTATAAGCTCTGCAGCATTGAAGAAACGATGTTATGTGTGCTGAAAAGGAAATATGGAGACGGAGTAAAGGCAAAAGAGGTACTGGAATCAAGCAAAAAAGGTTAAATTGCAACTCTTATTCATAACCTTGACAGGTATGTCAAGATTACATATTTGTCTCCAGTACTTGACCGGTTTCCATCCTTGTGATATCCCTCCATGGGAAAGCAGAAGCATCAAATGCTTCCATTATCTGCTTCGAAAAAGAAAAAGGCTCATCATGCTGCTACATTATTCCATGCTCCTATAATATTATAGCCTTCCAGAGTTTTTCATTCCATGTAACGTTTACCAGTTTCCATGTCGTTCTTTGGGTCCCATGACAGTGTGAGCCCTTGGTGATGATTATCAGGGTTCACCCTAACTATCTTCACACCGGCGATGTTTTTTTCTTCCATGTACACTAGCATGGCACGCAGATCATCATTATGTTTTTCAAAATAGAGGTGCCATTCAGCAGGCTCTGCACATAGAAGCTATCAATCCATAGCAAACAGATCTATAGGAACCTATAGGAACATCACTTATAAATTCATTATAGCCCCCTTGTAGTATCCTCACTCAGCGAAGGCTTGTAAAGCCTTCTTTTC
>CAZAMM010000014.1:0-37544 GCA_964486435.1 uncultured Methanosarcinales archaeon
TAACAACTGCAGTGTTGCCTTTTACTAATTGTGTAACCATGATGAAATCTCCTCTTAGTCAATTCTCCTCTAAGTTAATTCATTCCTTGAGGGGAATGTGTATCTCTATTGCCAGAGGCTCAGGGCATGTGTAGTAGCAGTTAGCACATCCTATACATCCAGAACCCACATATTCCACATAGTGGTATCCTCTCTCATTAAGACATTCACTCATCCGGAGCACATCCTTCGGACAGGAGATTATGCAGCGTCCACAGGCTTTGCACTCCAATATGTTTATTACCGGGTAAGGGTCCTTTTTTTCTTTCAGGTCTAACATTATTTCAAGCCTCTAATTCTTAAGATGCATTGATCAACAAATCCCAGAAAACAGTCCATAAAAAAATGGCTTTATAAAAGAGGCCATCTATGTTTGTGGCTTTCTGCATTTTTGGCATTTGCTACTATACATATCTTATAAATAGTTCACCACATGAAGCATTTATTATTCATTGTCCTTGTCTCGTATCTCTACGCGTCTGATCTTACCACTGATAGTCTTTGGTAGTTCAGGTACAAATTCCACTATGCGTGGGTACTTATACGGGGCAGTGACCTTTTTTACATGTTCCTGTAATTCCTTTTTCAGTTCATCACTGGCCTTGTAGTTCTTTGTAAGCACTATAGTAGCTTTGATGACCTGTCCACGTACGGGTTCAGGTACACCGGTTATGGCACATTCGAGTACTGCAGGGTGTTCCATCAATGCACTTTCAACTTCAAAAGGACCCACCCTGTATCCGGATGTCTTGATAATATCGTCTGCTCTGCCTACGAACCAGAAGTAGCCATCTTCGTCCTTCCACGCCATGTCTCCTGTGTGATAGTAACCATCATGCCACACATCTGCGGTCCTTTCAGGTTCCAAGCGGTAACCTGCAAATATACCAGGGGGATTGCTGAAACTTGTATCTATGCATATCTCTCCTTCCTCGCCCACCTCGCAGGTATTTCCCTGTGCGTTCAGAAGTTCGATGTCATACATAGGGGTAGGCTTGCCCATAGAACCGGGTTTTGGCTCCATCCAGGGATATGTAGCTACGCTCACCACGGTTTCTGTCTGCCCAAAGCCTTCCATGAGCTTCAGACCAGTAAGTGCAAAGAACTGCTCGTACACTTCGGGATTTAAGGGCTCGCCTGCAACCACGCAATACTTTAGGTTACTGAAATCGTATTTACTCAGGTCCTCCCTTATAAGGAAACGATAGATAGTGGGGGGAGCACAGAAAGTGGTCACTTTGTATTTTCCAGTATTTTCAAGCATCTTATCTGCAGAGAATTTTTCATAATCATAAACAAAGACCGCACTGCCTGCTATCCATTGACCGTAGATCTTTCCCCAGATGCATTTGGCCCATCCGGAGTCTGCTACCGTATAGTGGAGCCCCTCATCAGTTACGTTCTGCCAGTATTTCGCAGTTATTATGTGTGCTAAAGGATATGCAAAGTTGTGTTGCACCATTTTTGGTAAGCCTGTGGTGCCTGATGAGAAATATATGATAGATATGTCACTATTGGTGGTCATCTCCTCACCTGTGGGACGCTTGAAGCTCTCGGAGGCTGCTTCAAGTTCGGTATTGAAGTTGATCCAGCCTTCACGATCTATACCCAGCACCATCCTTTGCTTAAGGATAGAACTACATTCCTTATATGCTGCATCCACTTCCCCAAGTACATAATCGTCCATGGCACATACCACTGCTTTTATGTCTGCACGCTCCACGCGATATACTATGTCCTTTTTGGTAAGCATGTGAGTTGCAGGTACCGCAACGGCTCCTATTCTGTGCAGAGCAAGCAGACAGAACCAGAATTCAAATCTGCTTTTCATTATGAGCATCACATTGTCGCCTTTCTTTATACCATACTTGACGAACATGTTTGCTGTCTTGTTACTGTAGTACTGCAGGTCTTTGAAATTGAAAACATCTTCATTGCCATTGTCATCACACCAGACAAGGGCTTTTTTGTGCGGCTGCTCGGCAGCATAAACATCTACAACATCGTAGACGAAATTGAAATTATCCGGTACATTGATGGTGAAGTTCTCCTTAAAATCCTCATAATATTTAAAATCTGCAACAGGAACGAAACTATTTAACAAAGAAGTCATGTTATCTCTTCTCCCAATTACATTATCATTGCCAGGAACTTTGCGCTCTTTCCACCGACAGCAGCCATGCCATGCGGGTAATTGGAATCGAAGAATATGGAATCGCCTTCTTCAAGCACGATCTCATTATTATGTATAACGACTTTTAATGTACCCTCGAGAACAAAATCAAATTCCTGTCCCGGATGTGAGTTCATAGAAATCGGTGTGCCTTCCGGTTTTGGCTCTACCTTGACCACAAAAGGCTCGGCTTTCTTGTGCACGAAATTGGCAGCAATGCTCTGATACTTGTACTCTTTTCTTCTTTCAACGACAATGCCTTTATCCTTACGGGTCACTGTAAAGACATGCATTCTTGGATCTTCGCCTTTAAGCAACACAGACATATCTACCTTAAGTTCAGTGGCTATCTCGTAGAGGATGCTGGCAGGAATATCTGCCTCACCTGCTTCGTAGCTCGTATATGTGGCAGTATCAATGTTCAACCGGCTGGCCATTTCATCTGCTGAGATATCGGAGATCTCGCGCAGTTCTTTAACACGAATAGCTATTTCTTTTATCTTTTCCTGCATATTCAGCCTTCCTTTTCTTACACTTTCCTTGAGTGTTGCAGTGCTTGGTCAAGCCTTGACAGATCAAAAAATGATCTTTGTGGAGATAGACAACTCACTGCATGTCTAATAGGACCAATCACGATACCTAGTTCAGTTCAGTTAAAATCTACTATTATTTTAACATATTCATTCTTATTCAGGATATCAGTAGCAATGCATCGATTAAAGGAGTTTTTAAATCAAAGCTTTCTACATTGAGAGACACATCACAGATATATATGTTCTTGAACATATGTCCAACAGTTTCGGAAAGGGTGAACATGGATTGTATAGAAAGAGTTATTAAAAAGCAGGATCCAGCATACATCAGATATCTGCTTCATGCTTCACTTGGCCTTACATGTTTCCTTTATCCTTTTCTTCCTATAGGTATACTGGCATTTATCATGTTCCTCTTGCTTTTGGTTCTTAGGCGATCTTCGCGAAGATCAAAGCTATATAAGATCCTCTCCTCAAAGGAAAATGACAACATCGACCAGAAAAAACCTTTTGATAAAGGTATCAGAAGTGCGAACAATATCGTTGTTGCAATTCTTTTACTCTTGCTTTTCAACTATGCTTTCAGGTTGGAGGGAGTTACTTTCCCATTATATGTTATCGGTGGAGCTGTAGCCATAGGCACATTTGGAAATGCCTCTGCTAACTTGTTCAGTCACTGGAAACGATCTCAACTAAAGAGTTTGACAAGGCTGGAGTATCCTGAAAAGAGATACAAGGGAGAAGACAGTGATGTGTTCCATCTGTCTTCAAGTCTTGTTATGCTGGTCGTTGGTATCATTTCAGCGTTTCTGGTAGGAGCATGGATCATTCACTGGACGGAAATAGCTGTATCGTACGACATGATCTTTTTCATAGCTGTTATAGGTTCTGTAACCGGTGCTCTTTTTGAATCTATTCCATCCAGGGTGGATGATAATATTTCCATTCTTTTCGGGTCCTGCATGGTAATGTGGCTTTTTGCATCTTTTGGATACACAGTTCCTCCAGGACACATGTTCTTTGCTCTTCTTTTTTCTTTGTTGTTGGGGTATCTTGCTTACAGAGCACGTATAGCAGATATCTCTGCTCTTTTGGGTGCCAGTATTGTAGGTGTACTGATAATAGTCTTTGCCGATATTTTCTGGTTCCTTCTATTGCTAACTTTTTTTATACTGGGTGGAGGCTTTACCAAGTACAAGTACGCTTACAAGGCCTCCATCGGCATAGCTGAAGCCAAAGGCGGTGTCAGAAGCTACGAGAATGTTTTTAGTAATAGTATGGCAGCTCTTGTACTTGCAGTGGCCTATGGTATATATCCGCAGCACAGCGAACTTATAATGTATTCATATCTGGGGACGGTTGCAACAGCTACCGGAGATACGCTTGCAAGTGAGATAGGGACAACTTCAAAGGAAAGGCCACGTATGATAACCAATTTCAAGCCTGCCAAGCCAGGGCGCGATGGTGCTGTTACTATACTTGGTGAACTTGCATGCTTATTTGGTTCCCTTGTCATAGCTGTTTTAGCTATTCTGTTCGGCAGGGTCGAAAACATGTCCCTGGCACTCTTAGTAACAACTCTTGGAGGATTCATTGGCACTAATATAGATAGTTTGCTTGGTGCCACGCTTCAGAACAGGGGGATCCTGACCAATAGCGGTGTGAATTTCTATGCTACTTTTGCCGGGGCAGCAGTTTCAGGTTTACTTTTCCTAATATTGTCCTGAAAAACAGATCTTTGATCTCTTACATCTACTGATTAAGCTCCCTGCCTGACAAACCCTTTTATTAGTTCAGGCAGTAAATAATATCCAAATTAATCTTTATCGTCTATACAAAAGTGAATATCATGCTTGACATAGGAATCATCGGTGCATCAGGTTATACAGGTGGCGAGCTTATGCGCCTGCTATTAAACCATCCACAGACCAGGATCGAACTTGCTACATCCCGTAAGCTTATCGGTCAGAAAGTATCTGCCACTCACAGGCATCTTAAGGACATGGTCGACCTGGAGTTTGAAAACCCCGATCCACAGGACATAAAGGACAGATGTGATGTGGTATTTGTAGCTGTACCTCATGGTACTGCCATGGAGATAGTACCCAAGCTTCTTGAAGACAAAGTAAAGGTAATTGATCTGAGTGCTGATTACCGTCTTAAGCCAGATGTTTTTGAGAAAGTGTATGGTATCAGACACCAGGATCCGCGTAACGCGGTCTATGGAATGCCGGAGCTGCATCCGGAAATCAAACATGAGACGTTCATAGCTAATCCAGGTTGTTTCCCTACAGGTGCTACTCTTGCGGCCGCTCCTCTTGCACAGGTTTCAATGATCGAAAATGTCGTGTTTGATTCTAAGACAGGTGTTTCAGGCGCTGGTATTGAACCAAGTCAGGCTTCACACTATCCTAATATGGCCGAGAACGTACAGCCATATAAACTGACAACTCACAGACATCTGGCAGAGTTCACTCAGGAGCTGCAGCGTCTGGATAATTCTCTTAGCAAGATCAGTTTCACACCTCATATTATTCCCTCAGTCAGGGGCATACTCACCACAGCTCATATCTTTACTAAAAGCAAGCTTACAAAATATGATGTTATGGACCTGTATGCAGAAATGTATCAGGAT
Source organism: uncultured Methanosarcinales archaeon (assembly GCA_964486435.1). GTDB lineage: Archaea > Halobacteriota > Methanosarcinia > Methanosarcinales > Methanosarcinaceae > Methanomethylovorans. The sequence goes on from CAZAMM010000014.1 coordinate 5,381, forward strand.
AAGCCTTTTGTCAGGGTGGTGGATGGTGTTCCTTCTCTTAGTGCAGTACGTGGTTCCAATTTTTGTGACATAGGTTTTGAGGTAGATTCCATTAATAATCGTATAGTTGTCATTTCAGCCATTGACAACCTGGTAAAAGGAGCATCAGGACAGGCTATACAGAATATGAATATCATGTGTGGCTTGGGCGAGACCACTGGTTTGTGGATGCCAGCTGCAGCCCCTTAAAAATTGATCTTTTCAGGATGGTGTGATCCATGCAAATCAAAGACATAATGAATACCGATGTGGTCGTATGCAATCCTCAGACAACCATAAGTGAAGCTTCCCAGATTCTGAAGAAGCATAACATCAGTGGTCTGCCTGTGGTAGAAGAAGACAGGGTTGTAGGCATAGTTTCAGAAGGTGATCTGCTCAAATTGCTGGAAGTTCCTGAACATGGTGGTCTGTGGCTGCCCAGCCCATTTGAGGTAATAGAGATACCTATACGTGAACTTCTGAACTGGGAAGTTACAAAACACATGCTTGATGATATTGGTTCAAAACCTGTAAGTGAGATTATGCAAAAGAACGTGCATGTGATATCTCCGGAGGATAGCATTCAGGATGCTGTCAGACTCATCACGAAACATAAGGTGAACCGTCTTCCCGTTGTGGAGGATAATATTCTTGTTGGGATCATTACCCGTGGTGATATCATACATGGGCTTGGAGGGAACACAGAACAATGAAACCTATAGATGGTGGCATATGTGCTGTAAAAGGTGTCAAAGCCTGGGGTATCAAATCCGGCAAGATGGGTCTTGGAGTGATCGCAGCTGAAGGCAATGCTGCAGGGATGTTTACCAGGAACAGGGTCATAGCTGCTCCTCTGGTCATTACACGGGAACATCTTCAAGAACACGGCAAGCTCAGTGCCTTAATCGTTAATAGTGGCAATGCAAACGCTTTTACCGGTGAACAGGGTCTTGAGGACGCAAGGGAAATGGCCAGCATGCTGGCGGATGCATTGTCCATAGACCCAGGACATGTGGCAGTGGCTTCTACAGGTGTTATTGGCAGGCAGCTGGATACAAAGTGGATAGTTTCGAACCTTCCGGATGTCATAGCTTCATTAAAAGCCGATCACGAAGCAAGTCGTGCAGCAGCAAGGTCTATAATGACCACTGATACTACAATGAAAGAGATCTCTATTGAACTTGATAGCGGTGTCCGTATCGGGGCCATTGCCAAAGGTGCTGGTATGATAGAGCCTAACATGGGTACGATGCTATGTTTTGCTTATACGGATGCAAAAATACCTTCACCTTTATTGCACGAATGTCTTACTACTGCTGTGGACAAAAGCTTTAATATGGTAGTGGTGGATGGTGACACAAGTACCAATGATATGGTGCTCTTAACAGCAACAGGTAAATCCGGCATTGAGCCAGTGCCAGCTGAGTTCCAGCAGGGACTTGACCATGTGTTGATAGAGCTTGGAAAAAAGATAGCTGCAGATGGTGAAGGGGCCACAAGGCTCATAGAGTCAAAGGTAACAGGTGCTCTGTCGGATGAAGACGCTCGCCTGGCAGCAAAGGCTATTGTACGCTCACCACTTGTGAAGTCAGCAATATTTGGTAAAGATCCAAACTGGGGGCGTGTGACGGCAGCAGTGGGTTATTCCGGTGCAGAAGTAGATCAGCACAATTTATCGCTGGCTTTCTCAGATGGCAGTAACACGATAGAATTGGTCAGCAGGGGCAAGATCCAGGGAGCAAATGAGCCAGCTCTCTCTTTGCTTGGAGAAATAATGGGAGGATCTAAAGTGGAAATCTTAGTTGACCTGGGATTGGGAGAATGCAGTGCCACAGCCTGGGGTTGTGATCTTACTTATGATTATGTGCGCATAAATGCTGAGTATACTACATAGGCTCAGCCTTTATTTTCAGATCAAGGGGTTAAATATAAAGGTGAATGAATGGACATACAAGAATGGGAGACACATTATTCTACAGCCTTTTCCAGTATCAGCGATATACTTGGTGATATTAATGGTATCTTTGTTGCATACAACAGTAATGTAGATGCTATAAAGCATGTAACCGAAAAAGATATCCACAAGCTCATTTCCATAGTGGGTTTACAAGCAGTACAGCAACGGGTTACAGTATATCCACGTGAAATTAAGGATCCTGTGGATCTTCTGGCAAGGCTTATGATAGCCATGCGTGATGGTAAAGCTGCCGAAGTTCCTACATATACTACGGATATCCACCAGTGGCTCATGGATAATCTTGTATTCGATAAAGCCCGCATGGGAGGTCAGGCAGGTATCATTTCTAATCTGCTTGCCAATATTGGAATTAACAATGTTATAACATATGTTCCATGGCTGTCCAGGGAGCAGGCAGAATATTTTGTTGATGCTCCAAATATCAAATATCCGGTAATTGAAGATGGTGTGCTCAAACTCAGGCATCCTTCTGAGGCCTATGATCCAGATCAGCGTCCTAAGGTAAACTGGATACTTGAATTCTCAAAAGGTACTAAGGTCGAATATAATGAAGAAAGTTTTGAAGTTCCCAGGGATAATCGTTTGATCATTTCTTCACGACCCTCCTGGCTACGCATAGATATGAACGAGGAGCTATACGATCAGATCCCGCATATGAACGGAGTGATCGATGGTGCCATACTCGCAGGTTATCAAATGATAAAGGAGAAATACGAGGATGGGACCACTTACCGTGACTATGTGAAAAAGGCTGTGCAGGTTATTAAACGGCTTAAGGAAGGCAGCCCTGATATGCGCATACATGTTGAGTTCACCTCTATCCAGAACAAGGTCATAAGAAAAACGATACTTAAGGATATCGTGTACAAGCATGTATCTTCTTTAGGTCTGGATACTGTTGAGGTGGCTAATGCTCTTAATGTGCTGGGCCATGAGGAACTGGCATATGCTGTTATCAGCAAAGGAGAGAATAGTATCTCTGCCCTGTATGAGGGCGCTGTTAAGCTCTTATGCGAACTGAAACTTGAAAGGGTACATATTCATTGTCTTGGGTTCTATATCTGTGTGGCTTGCAGGGATTTCCCTCTCACAGTGGAAGAGCACAGAGAGGCTTTGATGTTCTCATCCACTCTTGCAGCAGCACAGGCATTGCATGGAGGCATTGGTAATCTCGAGGAAGGGGAAACAGGTCTCAATGTGCCAATATCCGGGCAAGGACACAATGATCTTGATCAACTTGAAAAATATCTTGTAAGAAGGGATGTCTGTACCGGGACCGAGTTCGAGGATGGTTGTGTATGTGCACTTAACCATGATCTTATTGTCATTCCCACAAAAGTGGTACCCGACCCAGTGGCTACTGTGGGGATCGGGGACACTATTTCAGCAGGTGCTTTTGTAGCGATCCTTGCTATGATCAAGAAAAAGAAGGAAGCCAACTGACAGGAGTAAAGATGAAGATACTCTGCGCATACAATGCTAATATAGACGCCTTGTATTCCATCACCTCAGCGGAAGTGTCTGATATGCTCGCTTGTGAGGACGCAGCAGAGTTGATGGAAAAAATAACAAGTCCTACAGGTGTTATAAATTCCATATCTGATTTCCTTGCCGGACTTCTTATTTGCATGAAAGAGGGCACGGGTGCAGAGTGGCTCATCAACGGACCGGAAGTCTTCCAACTTCTGAAAGATCGGTTTTTACATAGATCAAAAATGAGAATGGGTGGCAATATGGGGATAATGGCAAATGTGCTCTCAGAGATGGGCGCAGAACTCGTAGTTGCCAACGTCTTGAAGCCCACAAAAAGGCAGATGTCTTTTTTTTCTAAAAAGGCTGTGCTTATTCCAGGGCATGACATATGTTCTCCGGAAACGGGATGTGAAGAAGAAGAGCCTATACATTTTGTGTTCGATTTTAAAAAAGGGGACAAAATGGCATACGGGGATGTGTGTTTCACAGTACCACGAGAAAATCGTTTCATAGCTACTTATGATATTATGAACATGTCTCTCCTGGTCAATCCTTTCTTTGAAGACTATGCCATCAGACATGCAGGTGAAATGGATGGTCTCTTGATCTCGGGTTTTCATATGATGCTTGAGTCCTATCCCGATGGTTCCACTTTCAGGGACAAGCTCGGCAAGGTCATGGGACAGTTAAAAACATGGGGTCACATGAACAATAACATGTCAATACATGTTGAATTTGGTCATTTTAGCAACAAGGCTCTTGCCCTGAATGTGTTTTCCAGGATATCTCCTCTTGTAAGTTCTATAGGTATGAATGAAGATGAGCTTGCCATGCTGACTTCAATTCATGAAGTGGATGCAGCCAAAGTATTACAGATGGAAGTGTTTTCCTTAATGGAGGCTGCAAAGCATAGTCTGCTGGTTTCGGGTCTTCGGAAAATGATAGTTCATACCAGGGAATATATCTTAACTATATCCTCCCGGAATGACATTTTGCCGGAAGAGCAGCTTGAAGCCATGAGTTTTGGTATTGCCTGTGCAGGGGTCTTTGCATCTACTGGCCAGCTTCATGATAGGGATGCAATACTCTCAATGTCTGCAGATCTTAAAGAAAGCGAATTTGGCCTTGCTCAGATGGAGCGATTTATTGAAGCAACAGCAGCTGTTCAGCTCGGTCGTGGTGCAGCGGGAACTTATGGTGAATATCAGGTATGCATCATCCCTACTCTGCTTACTGACAATCCTGTTTCCACTGTAGGTCTTGGAGATACTATAACCGCTTCAATGTTCCTCAGGGAGCTGGAGCTTCGGAAAAAATAAGGTGAGAGCGTGTATACTCTGCAATGTGATGATTTCAATCTGGACTACACGCTGGATTGCGGTCAGGTTTTCAGATGGGATAAGGTTGGTGGTGTATGGACAGGTGTCGTCCAGGGGGATGTGGTACGTGCCTGGCAGGATGCGCAAACAGGTGTTGTACATATCGATTCCAGGTTGCCTGAGGATTTTTTCCTTAATTATTTCCGATTTGATGATGATCTTGACAGTATACTGCAAGCTGTAAATAAGGATGAATACATGGATGGGGCTATCAGCGGTTACAGGGGAATGCGCCTCATCCGGCAGGACCCATGGGAATGTTTGGTATCATATCTTCTTGCCACCGCCTGGAGCATTCCCAATATAAAGAACGGCATTACTAAGCTATCTAGAATTTTTGGTGAAGAAATTGCTGATGGCTATCATAGTTTCCCAAATCCCGGTTCATTAGCAATAGCATGTGATTCTGATCTGTGTGACTGCAGGCTTGGTTTCAGGACTAATCGTATAAGGAAGGCAGCAATACAGATAGTTGATGGAGACATTGTTCTTGAAGAGCTTTTTGAGCTTGACTATGAGGCTGCTAAAAAGAAGCTAATGACCCTTGATGGTGTAGGTGAGAAGGTGGCAGATTGTATCCTTCTCTTCGCCTTTGAGAAAATGGAGGCTTTTCCAGTGGACACACATGTTGAAAAGGTGATCAGGACCTACTATGGAAACCAGGAATTCTTTAAGGGTGGTATGAGCAAGACCAAGATAGGTATGTGGGGACGGATATACTTTGGGGAGTATTGTGGTTATGCACAGCAATATCTGTTCTATCAGAAAAGACTTGAAGGCTTAAAGTGACCTGATGGAAAAAGAAATGCTGCGAAAAGCAGCATGAAGCAGTATTATTCAGATCTCTTTTTAAATACTATCGCAGTAAAAAGGAGCACTCCTGTTATCTTGATCCAATTCCCGTCTTCAAGATAATTACTCTTTTCAGCATCCGTACTTATGTTATCTTCGTTTATAGCAGAACCGTTGTTCACTACAGGAGGAATTACCGTTCTTATATTCTTTACTTCTTCAAGCAAGGCAAGATCTTCCAGCCTGTTTACACTTACCCATGCAACAGCTACTGAAGTTTCCTCGTCCCAGTCGGTTATCTCCTGTACTATAGGTGCTATACCATCGGTATCGTTGCCTTTATACAGGTAAACATACACGTACACATTGTCCTGTCCATCTGAGTTAATAATAGCTCCGGTTGATGATGATCTTGCTGTTCTCAGTATTTCAAGCAGATCCGTACTCAACTTTGCTTCACTCTCTGTCAAATTATTATTGTTCAGATGTTCAGAAATCTGCAGATCCACATCATTGTTAACCATGCTGTTTGTATCTTCTGCGGCAACAGATAGTCCGCAAGCAGCAAGAGATGATACAGAAAGTAACATAAATGCAATACATATCCTATGGATCAGATTGTTTTTTCTCCCCATGATAAATCCTCCTTTGAAAGATCTACAATTTGTCTTTCTCTTTGTTCCTCGATCTTCAGTACTTGATACTTTGTCTTTGATCTTTAGGTTACAAGTATATACTATGCTATATTATTTTCTACACTATCTTATATGTTTGTTTTCAAGTATCTATTAAGAGTGTAATCATAGGTTAATATCATGTTATGATTTCTTCTACAGGTTTAATCAAGTGCCTTCTATAAAAATCAGACCCATGTGTCAAGTGTGAAGCGTAGAGAAACACTATCTGAATGCTTGAATATGGATTTGGGCCCTTTAAAGGCCCTGTCAAATGGTTAAATAAAAACAAGTTGCAAAGTTTAATGCAACTTTTTTCCATTCTTTTTCATTCTACATTAACTGCAACCAAAGAAACTTCAAGGTCCTTTTCAGCTTGAAGGAGAAGCTTAAGGTCTTCTTCAGAAAGATCAGCATACTTGATGTTGATTCCCGAAAAAGCTAATAATGTTACTCCCAGTTTCTTTTCCAGTTCTTTGATAGATTTTATCTGTTCATCCTTAAGTGAAGAAAATGCCCATATCATAATATCACCCATTTCTAAACATGATCTTCTACTATTTAATAGTTAAATTGATAATAGTGGGTGCTGCCCAAAATAGAAAAAGTTGTTTTAAATCAGATCTTTGGCCAGTTCATTAGGAATAATTTGAAGTCTGTGTCCTGAATGCTGCATATCTTGCTTTCCTGAAGCACTTCAAATCCTTTTTTTACAGCAGAGCTGATCTGTTTACCTATGGAACACGAAGTAAGTCTTTCGTTTAAAAGTACATATACATCCGTGTATTTCCTGGGAACTTCTGCTACATAGGTGCCATTTTCGATATAGAATGCAAAAACATCCTCTGAATCCACATATTTGTTTTTGAAGCTTTCGGCATGTTTATGCACCCATACGGGCGGACCCCTGTGCTTACGCAATGTTGGGAGGGTATCACACATGAGTTCCAGTAAGATCACTGTGCTTTGTCCTGCCCATGATCCTTTATTTATAACTTTGAACTCATGCTCTTCGAGCAACGCAACAACTGCCTGCTCCATTTTATACAATTGTGGATATAGCACGTCTTCCACTACATCTGGTGTTTTGAATTTTATGGCCATAAACGCGGTCCCACGGGATCTAAGCTTCTTGATAGGTTCTCTGTCATCTGTTTGTGTCACTGATCGTGGAAAAAAGATATCCAATGAAGGGTACAGTACAAATTCCCTGCATGAATCAATGAACATGCAGAATTTATCAAGTGACAGGGCGGCAGCAACATTGCGTTTCGGATCAGTGGGATCTACCACAACAAGTGGTTCTTTATGTTGTATAATGCCATGAGAATTAAGGTCAATATATGTTCCAGGCTGCCAGTCGCAGGCAGATCTGATAACATTCTCAAAAGAACCATATTTTATCACAAGCAGCTCTGCAAGGTAGCCTGAGAAGCCCTGTGTTCTCAGTTCTGAGCCATATACGCGTGCCCCTTTCATGAACTGTTTTAAGAGCAGCACTTCCTTTTCAAGTCCCTGAATATTCCTTTTTATAAATTCATTATGGAAAGGTGTCCTGTCAACCGCAGATCTGATACAAGAGGATGAATCTACTCTGAAACAGGGGACTATGTCCACATCGAAACCTCTATATCTCATATTTATGTAAGGATGCTCAGCATACCGTTCTTCAAAACCCTCTGATTCTTCAGCTATCTTTCTTGCGATGATGAGTCCTTTTTTCTCAAGTTCTTCCCGGCTGGCATTTCCAGGGAACATAATAAATATGTCCAGGTCATGCGTGCCTGATATCCAGGTATCTCTGGCAGCTGAACCAACCAGTTTTGCAGATACATCTTCCATGTCCATTGAGCAGGCTATAAAATCAATCTTTTTTATAAGCAGTTCTGCAATCTCTTTCAGATAAGTCCTTTCCTCGGTTTTTGGGCGTATCCGTTCCAGAACGGCCTCTTTCAAATCTTTAAGTATATCGTTTTCCATAAAGCCACTTTCTGTCTTTTGAGGCTGCTTATGTCTTTCTTGGAGTTATAAGTTATGGGGTGATGCCAAAATAAAAATAGAAATAAAATAATCCTTCTCCTTTTAGCTATAGAAAAGATCTGGAAAAAAGCGGACTGATCTTCAGTATAGTCCAATGTTCTCTTTTTTGATTACATGGTTGTAATTCTTGTATCCAAGGATATCTATTATCTGATTTGTGTGCTGACCTTTTATCTTTGCAAGCTCAGCTGATGAATAATCAGTGATCCCTTTTGCAAAGACTTCTCCTCCGGATTTAATCTCGATGATATCCCCTCTTCTGAAATCCCCTTCAACATTGGTTATTCCGGAGGGTAAGAGGCTCATGCTGTTTTTTATGGCTTCTTTTGCACCGTCGTCAACTTCCACTGAACCACAGGATTTTGATAATAAAATCCATCGTATTCTGTTCGTGTGGACTTCTTTGTTTGCCATGAATAGCGTGCCTATTTCCTCTCCATCAACCAATCTTAACAGGATGTCTTTTTCTCTGCTACTGGCTATCATCGTGTGGCAGCCTGCAAGCCCGCAGATCTTGGCAGCCATTATCTTTGTTCGCATGCCTCCTACACCCTTAAGGCTTGTAGGGTTTCCCCCATAGCTTTCCACTTCAGGAGTGATCTCTTCTACAAGGTGGAGCAATTTAGCTCCATGATTGTTGTGTGGATTCTTGTCATAGAGGCCATCAATATCAGAAAGGATTATCAGAAGATCTGCTTCTGTTTTGCTGGCAACCATGGCTGATAGCTTGTCATTGTCCCCAAAAGTAGCTTCTATCTCATGTACGCATATAGGGTCATTCTCATTAATGATAGGGATAACTCCATAACTAAGAAGTGTGTGCATACTGTTCCTGAGATTGAGGTATGTTAACCTGTTGGAAAAAGACTCATAAGTAAGAAGCAACTGAGCTACCTTCAGTCCATACTTGCTGAAGGCCTTACTCCATTCCTGCATGAGTATGCTCTGTCCAACAGCTGCTGCAGCCTGTCTTACAGGTATTTCCCGTGGTCTTGAATCAAGGTCCAGTACATCAACGCCAAGTCCAATAGAGCCAGAACTTACTATTATAACTTTTTTGCCGGTATTATGCAGGTTAGAAACCTGGGAAGCTATAGAATCTAAGAATGCCGGGCTAATTTTGCCTTCATTCTGGTTTATGGATGTAGTCCCAATTTTCACCACAATTTTGTTTATACCATCTAAAAGCTCTTTCCTGCTGCTCAAGAACATTGCCTCTTATACTTTATTTTTCTTTTATGACATCGGAGAGTTTTTTGTTTAGCTCTATGTGGGTAAATTCCTTTGCTTCTGGTCCTACATAGTCAGCAACTTTGTCTCCGTTTCCTATAAGCACATATTTGTAGATCATAAGGCCTTCCATGCCCACAGGTCCTCTGGCATGGATCTTGTTAGTGCTTATACCTACTTCTGCTCCTTTACCATATCTGAAACCATCGGCAAATCTTGTAGATGCATTTATCATGATGCTGGAAGAGTCTACAAAGTCAGCGAACTTTTTCTTTTTCCTCTGGTTTTCGGTAACAATGGCATCAGTGTGATGGGAACCATAAGTATTGATATGTTCTATAGCTTCTTCTATCGATCTGACTACTTTTATAGACAGAATTAGGTCATTATACTCGGTAGACCAGTCCTCTTCTATGGCACGCACTAGCTTCTTAATAAAGTCTATCTGTTCCAATATTTCAAACGATCTTTTGTCGCAGCGCAATTCAACACTTGCACTGTCCAGCATCTGAGCTATTTTAGGCAGGAATTTCTCTGCGATCTTTTCGTGCACCAGTAAAGTTTCCATGGCATTGCACACGGCAGCATATTGCACTTTTGAATCAAAACAGATAGTATAGGCCTTTGCCAGATCAGCTTCATCATCCACATATACATGGCAGATCCCATCCGCGTGGCCAAGGACTGGTATTTTTGTATTTTCCTGAATGAACTTTACGAAAGCGTTAGAGCCTCTGGGTATAAGCAGATCGATGTACGCGTCCATGGCCAGAATATCCATTACCTCTTCTCTGGTTTCCATGAGCTGAAAAGCTCCTTTGGGTATTCCTTCTACTTTCTCGATGGCTTCTGTCAATATTTTGAAGATAGTCCTGTTCGAGTTAAGAGCCTCGCTTCCGCCCTTGAAAATAGTGGAATTCCCACTTTTCAGACAAAGTGCCATTATCTGGGGAACAACATCCGGCCTTGATTCAAATATTACTCCTATCAGGCCAATTGGAGAGCTTACCTGATAAAGCTCCAGACCATTATCAAGCTCTAGAGAACTCATTGTCTTTCCAACAAGGTCTTCAAGCTTTATCACATCTCTGATGCCAGCTATCATGCCATCTATCTTACTGTCGCTAACCTTAAGCCTGTCTACCATTGCCTGGGACAGTTCACCTTTTCTCTGGGCTTTTTCAGCTACTTCCAAATCTCTTGTATTGGCTGAAAGTACGGCTTGCCTGTTAATATCCAGCGCATTTGCCATTTCCTCAAGTGCACGGTTCTTTATATCCGTGCTCACACTTGCAAGCGTAATAGATGCTTTTTTAGCTTCGATCACCTTTGCTTCTATCTCTGTTACCATGGATCGAACCACCTGAACCTGTTCCTTAAAGAAGGCTATACCATTTTCTTCGGATTATAGACTAACTGATATTGCAATTAGTTCTTAAGCCTTATACTTATCGATTATTAAAGGCAGATTTGAATACATTATATTTTCGGGGCATTAATTCTAATCTATAGAAATACCTGTGGTATATAGGACAATAACTATTCTAAACGTTGCGTCCTGTTGATCAATTTACTGTTTATTGGAATTTAGTCCTTAGTTCCAGAAAATCTGATCAGGCTCTATTCACTTACTTCCAGTCAGTTAAGAAATGAGCTCACAGAGCTCAACTTCATGTACGATTAGGATTTTTCATACTATACTTCTCATAAATACGATCTATAATAATTGTATACTTCTTTTACCTTAAGCCACTTTTAGATATATTTATCAATTATTGTTCTGTAAGGGGTAGCAGGAGATTGACATGAGCACACGTGAATTTATGCTAGGTAATGTTGCTATAGCACGGGGCATTGTAGAAGGAGGCGGCCAGGTTATTGCTGGTTATCCGGGCACCCCTTCATCGGAGATCATAGATACTCTGGCAGCAATGGAAAAAAGGGATTTCTATGTGGAATGGTCGGTAAATGAGAAGGTAGCTTTTGAAGTGGCTGCAGGGGCCGCTATTGCAGGCGCAAGATCTGTGGTTACCATGAAGCATGTGGGTCTTAATGTAGCTGCTGATCCACTTATGACCCTCTCTTATATGGGTGTTAAAGGTGCAATGATTATAATATCTGCAGATGACCCTTCATGTCATTCCTCTCAGAACGAACAGGACACTCGTAAATATGCCCAGTTCGCACTCATGCCTTGTTTTGATCCTTCTAATCCTCAGGAGGCAAAGGATATGATACCGGATGCTTTCAGGCTGTCTAATATGTTCCAGACAGCTGCTATTTTCAGACCTACCACTCGTATCTCTCATGGCAAGTCTGATGTCCAACTTGGGGATATAGCTGAAGACAGGCCGCAGGTAAAGTTCGAAAAGATCCCTGAAAGATGGATCATGATGCCCAAGAATGCAAGACCAAGACATCCTTATGTGTTACAGGTGTACGAGGACATCAGGAAAGAGCTTGATAATTCTCCATGGAATCATCTTGAACTCAGATCAGGATCTAAAATGGGTATTGTCGCTTCAGGTATAGCTTCTGTCTATGCCAGGGAAGCTATGAAAAGAATGGGTCTGGATGCATCTTTTCTGAAAATATGTGCATATCCGGCCCCCGAGGGCAAGATCACCGATTTGTTGCAGAATGCAGACACAGTGCTTGTGATAGAGGAACTTGAGCCGATCTTAGAAGATGAGGCACGCATCATGGCACAGAAGCATGGTATCGACACAAAGATACTGGGCAAATCAGAGGGGCTTGTTCCCAGGCATGGGGAGCTGAATGTAGATATATGCATGGATGCTATTTCAAAGGCATTCGGGATACCTGCAGCTTCTCCAAAAGTTCCTGATATGGGTCTTGAACTTCCTTCACGCCCTCCCGTGTTGTGTCCCGGTTGTGCTCACAGGGCTGCTTTCCATGTTATGAAAAAGGTTTTTGGAAAAGACGGAATCTATCCAAGTGATATCGGCTGCTATACTCTTGGAGTACAGTCAGGCGCTGTAGACACTACATTATGTATGGGTGCAAGTATAACAGTATCTTCGGGGATATATCATGCAGGAGAGGGCCATCCCATATGCTGTTCCATCGGTGACTCCACTTTCTTCCACACAGGTATGAATGGCTTGCTCAATGCAGTCTATAATAAGGCGGATATCACAGTGACCATTATGGATAACAGGGTCACTGCCATGACCGGTCACCAGCCAAATCCCGGAATGGGCAAAACGGCTGTTGGCGAATCCACAGTAGCTGTATCTATATCGGATATATGTCGTTCTCTTGGAGCAGAATTCGTGGAAGAGGTCGATCCCTACGATCTGGCATCTACTGAGGATGTGTTCAGACGTGCCAGGGAATATCAAGGCACCTCTGTTGTAATAACAAGGCAGCCATGTGTGATCGATCTGAGAAGGTCGGGAGTCAGGGAACCAGCATTATCAGTAGATCTGGAAAAATGTACAGGCTGCAAGTCCTGTGTCAGGTTTGGCTGTCCTGCAACAGAATTTGACAATGAACTTAAACGTGCGAGGATCAACAACATGTGTACTGGATGTGGTGTGTGTGCCCAGATATGTAAGTTTGGAGCGATTGTGGAGGTGAAGAGATGAGTTCAGCAGGTATCTCTCTTTTTGATCTTGTAATAGCAGGCGTGGGAGGGCAGGGTACCATCCTTGCTTCAGATATAATTGGGAAAGCTGCGGTAAAGGAAGGGCTGCCAGTGATGGCTGCTGAGACCCATGGTATGGCGCAGCGTGGGGGTTCAGTAGTAAACCATCTAAGGATCGGCTGTGAACTAGGTTCTCTCATTTCTTTAAAAAGTGCTGATGCTTTAATGTCCCTGGAGCCAAGCGAGGCTTTAAGGTACATTGAGTATCTGTCAGATGAAGGCATAGTTATTGTGAACACAGATCCGGTATTACCTGTAACAGTGACTTCTGGTCTTTCTTCATATCCTGATGTGGGGGAAATACTCGACTATCTGGGACAGAGGTTCACTGTAAAGGCTTTTAATGCAGTGCAACTTGCCAAAGAGGCTGGTCATGTGCAATCCATGAATACTGTGATGGTAGGTGCAGTATCTAAATATCTGCCAGTATCTGAAGATGTATTGCTGGATTGTGTCAAGGCATCAGTACCAAAGAGGACCGTGGATATAAACATCAAGGCATTTGAGCTCGGAAGACTCCAAGCATGATGTCATTATCCACTTTTTCACAATCACTTTCAATATATCTTTTTATCTTTTCAGATATTGCCCGGAAAGAACAAGCTGATCACCCAGTTGTATCTGGCAAAAAACGTTGGATCTTATTTCCTGAAAGGTAGGGACAGCTGTTGTTTCAATTTATCTTTCAGTCTCTTTTCTCATGCAAAGGTTTTATATATCTATTTATCTATCTAAGCGCAACGATAGAGATGGGTATGTAAGGTTCGCCTTGCATATCGCAATGAAACTAACTACGTGTGAAAAAGTCGGATTTAACATATGATGTTCGGGGCCTCTTCAAGAATGCCCTCCTGCTTGCGGAAACGTCTGCAGGGACATAAGGTGTTTAAATCGTTCTGGAGATGACCACTGTAGGGATGTCTGCTATGATCCTACCGGTATAGGGCAATATTCTGCTTTTTACGGTTGTATAGCAGCGGCAGTATAGCCGTCGATTACACAATAAATATGTGTTTTCTGATCCCCGTGGCACTTAGACTTTTTGCATAACCCATGCTATCAGCAAGAAAGTTGAACGGCCAAATCTAAGAAATATAGATCGGGAGGATAATAATGGCAAAAGGACACAGACCAAGGCGGGGATCACTCGCGTTCAGTCCCCGTAAAAGAGCGCAAAGCCCCATACCACGTTACAGGTCATGGCCGGTATCAGAAACTGAAATAAAACTTCAGGATTTCGCTGGTTACAAGGTCGGTATGACCCATGTAGTGATCATCGATGATACCAAGAACAGTCTCACAGAAGGTCTTGAGGTCACAGTACCTGTAACTGTGATCGAAACACCAGCTATCCGGGTGGCTGCTATAAGGGCCTATGGGAAGGACACTGGCGGCGAGAGAGCTCTGGCAGAGGCTTGGACCACAGAACTCGACAAGAGTCTTGCTCAGACAATAAATATCCCAGTGAAGCATGACACAAATGCATCTTTTGGGAAGATCGAACAGCTGATGAACGAAGGTAAGGTTTCTGATATAAGAGTAGTGACCTATACTGTCCCGAAGAGCATCACCGGTGTTCCCAAGAAAAATGCCGATATAATGGAAACTGGCATAAGCGGTGCAAATGTCAATGACAAATATGAATATGCAAAGTCTATCCTCGGCAAAGAAGTGAGGGTAAGCGATGTTTTCAAGGGTGGCAGTTTAGTGGATGTAGCTGCTATCACTATAGGCAAAGGTACCCAGGGACCGGTTAAAAGATGGGGCATAATGCTTCAAAAAGGTAAGCATTCCCGTCAGGGAAGTCTGAGGCAGGTAGGTACCCTCGGTCCTTTCAGGCCGGCACATGTGAGCTGGAGAGTTCCTCAGATGGGTCAGACTGGTTTCCACCAGAGGACTGAATGTAATAAACGCATCTTCAAGATAGGTACAAACCCTGAGGAGATAAATCCCGTTGGAGGTTTCCTCAATTTTGGTCTTGTAAGGAATGACTATGTGCTTATCAAAGGTAGTGTTCCAGGTCCATCCAAGAGGCTTATCAGACTGCGTGAACCTACCAGAGCGAGAGTATCCGCTATGGGTGAACCTCAGATAGTTCACATCAGCACACAGAGCAAGCAGGGGTGAATTAGATGGCTAAAACTAATGTTATTGGGATTTCTGGTAATCCAAAAGGTGAGATCTCCCTGCCTGAGATATTTAATGAATCATACAGGCCGGATCTTATAAAGAGGGCAGTACTTGCGTCTCAGGCCAAGAGATATCAGCCCTATGGTCCTCGCTTATATGCAGGTATGGAGACTTCTGCGGTATCCTGGGGATCAGGACGCGGTGTAGCACAGATACCGAGGATCGCAACTGGTAGTCGTGCAGCCAGGGTTCCGCAAGCGGTTGGCGGAAGGGCAGCACATCCACCAAAGCCAGAGGCGGACAGGACAGAGAAGGTAAACAAAAAGGAAAGAAGGCTTGCTATCCGCTCAGCAGTTTCAGCAACTGGTGATGCACAGCTTGTTCGGGGTCGCGGTCATAAGTTCGAACAGAGCGTTCAGCTGCCTCTGGTAGCAGAGAATGCATTGCAGAACCTGAGCAAAACAAAGGATGTTGTACAGTTCCTTAAAGCAGCTGGTGTTTTTGAGGACATACTACGTGCAAAGGAAGGCAGGAACATCAGAGCAGGTCGCGGAAAGCTTAGAGGAAGAAGATACAAGAACAGAAAAAGTCTGCTGATAGTTGCTGATGAGGGTAGTCCATTGTTCAATTCCGCAAGGAATCTGGCAGGTGTGGATGTTGTTCCAGTTAACTCCATAAGCACAGAATTGCTGGCCCCGGGTACTCATGCAGGCAGACTGACCATATGGACGGAATCTGCAATAGCAGCTCTGGAGGGTATGTTCGTATGACAGCTATAAATTATCCATTCATCACAGAAAAAGCCATGATGTTACTGGAGAACAATAAGCTTCAGTTCATTGTCAACAGTAAGGCAACCAAAGGTCAGATAAAATCAGATATCATGAAGATGTATGGTTTTAATGTCGTATCAGTATGTACAATGAGTACCATGAATGGCCAGAAGAAGGCTATCGTAACATTCAGTAAAACTGATGCTGCGCATGAGATAGCCACAAGGATTGGACTGATGTGAGGTGAGTAACAATGGGTAAAAGAATAATTTCACAGAACAGGGGTCGCGGTACACCTACCTACAGAGCTCCCTCTCATAAGTACAAGGCTTCTCTAAAACACCCTAAAGTGAATGATAATGAAATGCTGACCGGCACTGTAGTAGGTATTGAACATGACCCGGCACGTTCCGCCCCATTGGCAAAAGTATCTTTTGCTAACGGTGAAGAGAAAATGATCGTGGCTCCCGAAGGAATGGCTGTCGGTACTATCATCTCATGCGGTGCAGAAGCTGAAGTAAGACCAGGTAACGTCTTACCACTTCGAAATATCCCTGAAGGTGTCCCGGTATGCAATATTGAGTCAAAGCCTAATGATGGCGGCCAATTCGCACGTTCATCTGGAGTTTATGCAACGGTGGTTTCTCATGATAAGGGGAAGACCGTTGTACAGATGCCATCGGGTGAAATGAAGTGGCTCAACTCTAAATGCCGTGCCACTGTTGGTATCGTTGCAGGCGGCGGAAGGCTGGACAGACCCTTCCTTAAGGCAGGTAAAAAGTATCATAAGATGAAAACAAGAGCTGCAAAATATCCTCGTGTCAGGGGAGTTGCCATGAACGTAATTGACCACCCCTTCGGTGGAGGTAACAGGCAGCATCCTGGAAGACCAACAACAGTTGGTAGGAATGCCCCGCCCGGACGTAAGGTTGGACAGATAGCAGCACGCAGGACCGGAAAGCGTTGAACCGGAGGTAATCCCATGGCAAAAAAAATAGGATCAAAATTACCAAAACGAAAAGGTGAGTTCACATATCGTGGCAAGACCATCGAGCAACTTCAGTCTATGAGCCAGGAGGAATTCACAGAACTTCTCACAGCAAGAGAGCGCCGCTCTATCAAGAGAGGTTTCAATGAGCATCAGAAAGATGTGATGCAGCAGGTAAAAGATGGTGCAGATAACGTGCGTACTCATTACAGGAACGTCATCATATTCCCTGATATGGTCGGCAAGACCGTTGCAGTATATAATGGCAAGAGCTTCCTTGACTTTGAGATACAGCCTGAGATGATAGGTCACAGGTTCGGTGAATTCGCACTGAGCCGTCCAAAAGTGTCTCATGGAAGTGCTGGTGTGGGAGCAACCCGTTCAAGCAGGTTCGTACCGCTGAAGTGAGGTGTTGATTTATGGCAAGGATTGATTATACTTTAGAAATGGATCCAAAGACCAGCTCAAAGGCAATGGGTTCCGAGCTACATATCTCTCCCAAGAAATCAAGGGAACTCGGAAGGGCTCTCAAAGGCATGCGTACCCAGAACGCCAAGAAATATCTCGAGGGTGTTGTTGCAAAGAAGCAGGCAGTACCCTTCAAGAGGCATTGCGAAGGAGCAGGTCATAAGAAAGGACCAATGGCAGGCGGCAGGTATCCGGTAGATGCTGCAAAAGCGTTCCTCAAGATATTGGAGAATGCAGGCAGCAATGCTGAATATAAAGGATTGGACCCGGAACGCATGTATATAGCCCATGTGGCTACTAAGTGCGGTCGTGTTATTCCTGGTATGATTGCAAGGGCGCGCGGAAGAGGCAGTCCCCACAATACGGATACTGTTAACATCGAGATTATACTGAACGAGGTGCGCTAATGGCAATAGAGAAGAAGTTCGTACACGAAGGTTACGTCAAAGCCTCACTGGACGAATACTTTGCTAAACAGCTTAGCAGAGCTGGGTACGGCGGTATGGAAGTCAATAGGACTCCTATGGGAACTCAGATCACGGTTTATGCCGAGAAGCCTGGAATGGTTATTGGTAAGGCCGGTAAGGTTATCAGGAAGCTTACAAGGGATATCGACAGGATGTATGACCTGGACAATCCTCAGATCGATGCTCAGGAGGTCAGAAGACCAGAACTAAATGCACAAATGATGGCAACACGTCTGGCATCATCCATTGAAAGAGGATGGTATTTCAGAAAGGCTGGCCATAATGCTATGAGGGCTATCATGAATGCAGGTGCACTTGGTTGTGAGATAGTTATCTCAGGTAAGCTCACGGGAGCAAGATCAAGGAGTGAGAAGATCGTTCAAGGTTATATAAAGCATGCAGGTAAACCAGCAGAAGATATTGTAGATGAGGGTTTTGCTGTAGCTGTTAAGAAGCTTGGTACTCTTGGGTGCAAGGTAAGGATAATTCCACCAGGTGCGGTTCTTCCGGATTCCTTTAAACTTAAGGATGTTCCTGCAGAGGCAGTATCTGAAGCTACCAAGCCCCAAGAACCCAGATCAGATCTCAAGAAGCTTGTCAGCGAAGAGGCTGCAGGTGAGGTTGCAGAGGTTGAAGAGGCCCTTGAAGAAGAACTAGTAAAACCAGAAATTTCTGAAGAGGCAACAGTTGATAAGGAAGTATCTGAAGAGGAGCCTTCCAGCACAACCGGTGATCTGGAATCTGAAGAGGTTCTGGAGAATGAAGAACGCAGGGAAGTTGATGGTGTCTGGCAGCATAAGCATTCAGGACACGATTACTGGCATCCTGTAGCCCGCACTCACAGGGAGGGCTGATCATGGCTATCCTGCGTATGAATGAAATAAGGGACATGAGCCCAAACGAACGAATGGACGAGCTTGACAAGTTAAGGAATGAGCTCATACGCGAGCGTGCGCTCACTTCTGCAGGTGGTGCTCCGGATAATCCAGGTAGAATTGGATTACTTAGAAGGACCATTGCACGTGTTAAGACTGTCCAGAAAGAGTTAAAGGAGATATAAGTGGGAATATCCGCTTATAACCTGATATTTCACGAACTTATCGGGCTGTTCACAGAAGTGATAAACTCAAACAATCCATCCTTAGAGGAGATTCGCGGCAAAGTTGTAGGTGAAACAAAGAATATGTTGATCGTGGAAACATATGACAAAAATGAAAAGATGGTTCCAAAATCAGGATCAACATTCTTGTTCCATATACATCTTCTCAGAGGGAACGCACGTGTTACTGAGCGAGTGAAAGTGAACGGAAATCTATTGCTCTCACAACCCGAGAACAGAATCAAAAATATCAGGAAAATTCGCATGAGGTAATAATCATGACAAGAGATATCGGATTGGATGTGCCAGCTCCTAAAGAGGAGTGCACTGACGTCAATTGTCCATTTCACGGAAAGCTACCAGTCAGAGGACAGGTGCTGGTGGGAACCGTTGTTAGCAACAAGATGGACAGAACCGTGGTCATCCAGAGAAGACATGAAGTACTTATAAGCAAGTATCAGAGGTATGAGAAAAGGCAATCTAAGATCCATGCTCACAATCCTCCATGTATTGATGCACAGATTGGAGACATTGTGACAGTTGCAGAATGCCGTCCTCTAAGTAAGACCAAATCCTATGTGGTAATCAAAACGGGGGTAGAGGCATGAGAGGGATTCGTTCCACTATACCCCGTGCATTGAACAGTGGTGCCCGCATAGATTGTGTGGACAACACAGGTGCAAGGGTCGTTGAGATCATATCTGTAAAGGGCTATAGGGGTACCAAGAACAGGCAGCCATGTGCAGGCATAGGCGATATGTGCGTGGTATCTGTGAAAAAAGGTACTCCGGAGATGCGTAAACAGATCATGCATGCTGTAGTGGTCCGCCAGAAGAAGGAGTTCCGTCGTCCTGATGGATTAAGGGTTTCCTTTGAAGACAACGCCGTTGTTATCACTGACGAGGATGGACTGCCTAAAGGTACCGACCTTAAAGGACCAATTGCAAGAGAGGTTGCTGAAAGGTATCCAAAAATAGGTACAACGGCTTCAATAATTGTGTGAGGTGTATGCAATGGTTACTAATCAGCCAAGGAAACAAAGAAAGCTGCGGTATAATGCTCCACTGCATTTGAGGCAAAAATATATGGGTGCTCCTCTTTCTAAAGAGCTCCGTGAGAAATATGGCCGCAGGACAGCAAAGGTCATTGTAGGCGACACTGTAAAAGTGATGCGCGGAGACCATGCAGGCACCACAGGTAAAGTAGAAGCGGTATCACTTAAACATGGGACTATAGTTGTAGAGGGAGTAGCTGTATCCAAAGCGGATGGTACAGAAGTACCAAGGCCTATCTATCCTTCCAATGTAACAATCACATCCCTGGAAATGAAAGATGACCGCAGATCAGAAGTATTGAGTAGGAAGTAGGTGGTTTTGTGGGAAGACATCAAAAAAGGATCTCTGTACCAAAGAGCTGGCAGACATCTAAGAAATCCAATAAATGGATAACATCAACAAGGCCAGGTCCTCACAACAAGCAACTGAGCATCCCTCTTGGAGTGGTGCTCAGGGATATGTTACATGTAGTGGACACAAGGGTAGAAGCAAAAAGAGTGCTTTCAGAGGGTAACATTCTTGTTGATGGTATTATCAGGAAGGATCTAAGATTCCCTATAGGGTTATTAGATATAGTTTCTATTCCTAAGATGGAACAATCGTACAGGATGCTCCTTGATAGAAAGGGAAGATTAGAATTACATAAACTTGCAGGTACAGAGGCAAACAAGCTATGCAGGATCAGTGGAAAGACCGTCATCAAGGGAGGCAAAGTGCAGCTCAATCTAAATGATGGCTCTAACCTTCTTGGTTCTAACGAGTATAAAGCCAAAGATTCAGTCATACTTTCAGTACCTGATAAGCAGATACTTAAGCATATCAAGTACGAAGTAGGCAATCTTGCATTGATCATTGGCGGTAAGCACACTGGTAAAATAGGTACCATCAAGGATATCAACACAGTGCGCAGTTCCAATTCCAACACTGTGCTGATAGCAGGTGAAAACGAGGAATTCCATACAATAGAAGATTATGTTGTCGTGATCGGTACAGATCAGCCTGAAATTAAACTGGGTGGTGAGGCCATTGAGTAATCCGATGAAAACTCCCAGGATCGATAAGATCATTGTTCACATGGGTGTCGGTGAAAGTGGTGAACACCTTGTGAATGCCGAAGGGATCATGAAAGAGGTCACCGGGCAGAATGTTGTTCGTACATACGCAAAGAAGACCCTTCCTGCATTCGGTATCAAGAAGAGTGAACCAATAGGTTGCAAGGTTACTCTTCGTGGTATTGTTGCAGAGGAATTTCTGAAAACTGCTCTTTCAATAGTAGATAAAAAGCTATCATCTTCCCAGTTCGATAAAAACGGGAATGTGGCATTCGGAATCGAAGAACACACGGATTTTCCGGGAATGAGGTATGATCCGAATATCGGTGTCTTTGGTATGGACATTAATGTGGTCGTCAACCGCCCAGGATATAGAATAAGCAAAAGAAGGATATCTGAAAGGAGAGTTCCTTCAGCTCACAGGATCACAAAGGACGATACGATTTCCTTCTTCAAGGATAACTTTTTCGTGGAGGTAGCATAAATGGTCCAGACTACTAAGCAATTTGGCCGCGGCGCACACGAATGCAAAAGATGCGGAAGAAAGCAGGGCCTTGTAAGGAAATATGATATTTACCTGTGTCGCCACTGTTTCCGTGAGATAGCCCACGATATGGGATTTGAGAAATATACTTGAGGTGAAAAATAATGGTGTTATTAGATCCTCTTGCTGATGCACTCTCCACTATAAAGAATGCAGAGGCAATCGGTAAACAGTCATGCACGCTTAAACCGGCATCAAAGCTCATCGGTACGGTCCTTAAAGTGATGCAGGACAGTGGATACCTCGGTGAGTTCGAGTTCATCGAGGATGGTAAAGCAGGAATCTATGAGGTTAAACTCATTGGTAAAATAAACAAATGCGGAGCAATAAAGCCACGTTATTCAGTAGGTTCACTTGATTTCGAGAAATGGGAGAAGCAATTTCTACCAGCCAAAAATTTCGGAACACTGATCCTTACTACATCTCATGGTGTCATGTCCCAATATGACGCACGTGAGAAAAACATTGGCGGACAGCTTCTTGCATATGTGTACTGATATGGAGTGGTTCAATGGCTAAAGAGATGAAGAACGTCATCAGCATTCCGGAAGGAGTTACCGTTACTTTCCAGAATGACATCCTTTCCGTATCAGGACCCAAAGGAAAGAATGAAAGGTACCTCTGGTACCCAGGGATCATAATTGAAGTTGCGGGTTCTGAGATCATAGTGGATTCAACTTCTACAAAGAAGTCACACAAGGCTATGATAGGTACCTTCTCTTCACACATTAATAATATGATGAAAGGTGTGACCCAAGGGTTTGAATACCGCATGAAGGTTGTTTATTCTCACTTCCCTATGCAGTTAAAGGTAGAGGGTCAGAAATTGTTTATTGGCAATTTCTTGGGTGAGAAGAAATCAAGATCTGCAAATATCCTCGGTGAGACCAAGGTCAAGGCAGGAGCCGACCAGGTCACCATCACCGGTATAAACAAAGAGGATGTTGGACAGACCGCAGCCAACATAGAGCAAGCCACGAAGATCAAGAGATTCGATCCCCGTGTATTCCAGGATGGTATCTATATCGTGGAGAAGATATTGTAGGTGATTTGAATGGAAGATAATATCACTAGTTCCTCTTCTGTAACTGTCAACTGTGGTGTATCAATGGACGCTGAAGGTAAGCGCCTTTTCAAGGTCCGTAAGGTACAGAAGGCAAAGAAGCCCCAGTTCAAGAGGACTGATTGTCATAAATATAAGAGGCTGGACTCTAACTGGAGAATCCCAAGGGGTCTGCAAAGCAAAAAACGTAAAGGATTTACTTCGAAGGGTGCTCATGCACAGGCAGGCTACGGCAGTCCGGTTCTGGTAAAAGGTCTCCACCCATCAGGGTACTCCGAAGTCATGGTTGAAACGCTTGACGCAGTTTCCTCTTTGGATGCCAATACGGTGGCTATCAGGATAGCTGCAAAGGTTGGTGCAAGGAAGAAAGCTATGATCGAAGAAAAAGCTGTATCCATTGGAATTAAGATCCTGAATCCTTCCAGGAGTGAATAAGATGACGGATCTTTCCAATCAGAAAAGGATGGCTGCAGAGATCCTGGGTTGCGGTGTGCACAGAGTGTGGATGGATCCGGAAGCTGCCAGCGACATCGCTGTTGCTATAACAAGGGCAGATCTTCGTGAACTCATCAAGAAAGGAAGTATAGCTGCTGCAAAGCCCAAAGGTGTTAGCAGAGGCCGTGCAAGAGCAAGAGACGTCAAACGCAAGTATGGTCACCGTAAGGGCCAGGGTTCTAGAAAAGGTACAAAGGGAGCAAGAAATCCAAGAAAAGAACAGTGGATGAAAAGGATACGCGCTATCAGGGCGAAGTTAAAGGAACTTCGTGCAGATGGCTCCTTGGAAAAGTCCACATATTGTAAGATATATCGTAAGGCAAAAGGTGGAGAATACAGAAGTGTTGCACACATGGTATCACACCTTGAGTCACAGAAGCTCCTTAAACGTGAGGAATGAAGATGACCAAGAGAAGCTTTGATATTTTATCCAGGAGGGTATGATCATGGCAACAGGGCCCAGATATAAAGTCGCTTTCAGGCGACGAAGGGAAGGACGCACAAATTATCATCAGCGTCTTAAGTTGCTTTTATCAAAAGAAGACCGTGTGGTGGTCCGCAAGAGTTCAAAACATATTCAGGTTCAGCTAATAGCTCCTACACCTGAAGGAGATGTTACTCTTTCATCAACCATGTCTACCGAACTCAAGAAATATGGTTATGATGCTCCCACAGGCAACACGCCGGCAGCTTATCTTACCGGCCTCTTGTTTGGTTACAGGACCTTAAGCAAGGGATACGATTATGGGATACTTGATATTGGATTACAGGCATCATCTCCTGGTTCCCGTGTCTATGCCGCTTTAAAGGGCATAGTAGACTCGGGATTAGAGGTGCCTCATGATCCATCCGTATTCCCCTCTGATGAAAGGATCAGAGGCGAGCATATCGCAGAATATATGGAAGGATCGAATCTTCCAGAACTGTTTGATGCAGTCAAGGAAAAGATCTCTTCTGATTTCAATTAGGTGATCATATGGCATATCAGTTCGAAGAAGAGGAATGGATTCCACAAACAAGGCTCGGCAAGCTTGTTCAGGAGGGTCAGATCACTTCCATGGATGAGGCGATCGATTCAGGACTGCCTCTTAGAGAGTCCAGAATAGTGGATATACTGCTACCCAATCTTGAAGATGAGGTTCTGGACATTAACATGGTCCAGAGAATGACCGACTCAGGGCGTCGTGTGAAGTTCAGAGCTACGGTTATCGTGGGTAACGGCGATGGGTTTGTAGGTCTTGGCCAGGCTAAGGACAACCAGGTAGGACCTGCTATCAGAAAGGCCATTGAGGATGCGAAGATCAATCTGGTACGTGTGAAGCGCGGATGCGGTTCATGGGAATGTGCTTGCGGTCTTGACCACACTGTACCATCTGAAGTAATGGGCAAGGCAGGCAGCGTTATTGTAGTGCTTATGCCGGCACCCAGAGGTCTTGGCCTCGCTGCAGGTGGAACTGCAAGGAAAGTGTTGGAAAAGGCAGGTATCAAAGATGTCTGGACAAGGACAGAAGGTACCACCAGAACCACACTTAACTTCGCAAAGGCAACTTTCAATGCTCTGCAGGCAACAGGTACTGTCAAACATCCTATCCACATACACAGGAAGGAGGCTTGAGATGTTCGTACTTGTAAGAATGCGTGGTAATGTAGATGTAAGGGGTTCTATTCAGGATACCCTTCACATGCTTCGCCTCAACAGGGTGAACCACTGTGTAGTGATCAATGACACTCCCCATAACAGGGGTATGATCCAGATGGTCAAGGATTACGTTGCCTACGGTATAATAGATGCAGCTACTCTTACAGAGGTGCTGACCAATCGTGGCAAGCTTGAAGGCGGAGAGAGGCTCACAAACGAGTATCTTTCTCAAAATACTGAATATTCAACAATTGCTGAATTTGCTGAGGCGGTATGTGCTGGAAAAGCTTCGCTTAAGGATGTACCAAAATTGAAACCAGTATTCAGGCTTCATCCACCCCGTAAAGGGCATACAGGGATAAAAAAGCCATTTGAGCTCGGAGGCGTACTGGGAAATCACGGAGAAGACATAAAGCTTCTCCTTAACCAGATGAGGTAATATAATGAGCAAGGGCAACACAAAGAAGTTCAGAGGTTCTCGCACCTGTGGTGGAGGTACTGGTAAAAACAGACGTGGTGCAGGTAATCGCGGAGGCAGAGGAAGAGCAGGTAGCTGTAAACATCATGCTATCAAAGCGATTCTTCTTGGGTATGAGCAGGGTAAGCATGGCTTCACCCGTCCCCCAAAGACTCTGAAATCGGTATCTGTCGTAAATGTAGGCGAACTTGATGAGCTTGCAGATGAGTTAGTACTTGATGGTCTGGCTCAGCTTGAAGAAGGCCAGTATCGTATTGATCTGACGTGTCTTGATATCGATAAGGTACTTGGTACAGGCAGGGTCACCAAGAAGCTTACTGTCACAGCCTACGAGTTCTCTGGCGTGGCAAGAGAAAAAATAATGGCGGCAGGCGGCTCATGCCTGGAGCCTTAAAGTAATGTCAATAGGCATTACTTTATTCCATTTTTGTAATATAAACAACTATAGGGTGCACCTTTATTAATGTAAACGTATATTTAGGTTTATTAATTGTATATAATCACAAATTCCGTGTTTGCATTTCTCCAGCTTAAAGGGTGGAATGATGAGTTTCAAGGAGAGTTTAGACCCCATATTTAAAAAATTGCCTGCAGTTTCCAGTCCAGAAGGCCATGTGCATTTCAAGAAAAAGCTTATGTGGACTTTAGGCGTACTTGTGCTATATTTTGCACTTGCAAATGTGCCTTTATTTGGGTTATCTGCAGATTCGATTGACTTGTTTGAACAATATCGTGCCTTCTTTGCGGGGGCATCCAATTCACTGATCCTGCTTGGTATAGGCCCCATCGTCACAGCATCAATTGTGCTCCAGCTGCTTGTTGGTGCAGACGTGATTAAACTGGATCTTTCCAATCCTTCTGATCAGGCTTTTTTCCAGGGTGCACAAAAGTTCATGGTATTTGTGATGATCGTACTGGAAGCTTTGCCTCAGATCCTGGGTGGATATATCCAGCCGGATCTAACTCTTGCTTCTTCTCTTGGTGTTAGTGGAACTGTCATTACCATTCTTATCTTCATTCAGATATGTATTGGCGGTGTGCTTATACTGTTCATGGACGAAGTGGTATCTAAATGGGGTATTGGTTCTGGTGTCGGTCTTTTCATCGTAGCAGGTGTATCCCAGCAAATAGTCACTGGTCTTTTTAATTGGCAGGCCGATTCTTCCGGTCTCCCTATAGGTTTCCTTCCAAAATGGGTATATATAGTTCAGAATGAGGAACTTCTCACATTGTTCACAACAGGACAGGGTTTGCTATATGTACTTGTAACTGGAGGCATACTGGCCCTTGTGAGTACTATTCTCATATTCTTACTGGTAGTCTTTGTTGAAAGTACGCGTATCGAGATCCCCTTGGCTCATAGTGCTGTAAGAGGAGCCAGGGGCAAGTTCCCTGTGAAACTGATATATGCATCAGTTCTTCCCATGATCCTTGTACGTGCTCTTCAGGCTAACATTCAGTTGATCGGTCTTTTGTTGAGTGGAAGAGGTATCACGATCTTTGGAGAATATGTAGGTTCACAGCCAATAAACGGTATCATGTATTATCTTGCACCTATAAACAGTCCATATGACTGGGTGCCATCTCTTGTCCGGGATTCTTTCTCAAGTATGGGTGCTCCTGTACCAGCTGTATGGCAGATCGGACTGCATGTATTTTTTGATGCCGTGATGCTCATTGGAGGTGGGATCATCTTTGCTCTGTTCTGGATAGAAACGACAGGTATGGGTGCAAAGCAGACAGCTCAGAAGGTATTCAATTCCGGTATGCAGATACCCGGTTTCAGACGTAATGTAGGTAGCATTGAAAAAGTTATGAGCCGCTATATTCCAAAAGTGACAGTCATAGGTGGTGCATTCATTGGTTTGCTGACACTTGTGGCAAGTCTGCTTGGTACTCTTGGAGGAGCAGGAGGAACAGGTCTTCTGCTTGCTGTAAGTATTGTGTACCGTCTGTATGAGGATATAGCATCAGAACAAATGATGGAGATGCATCCGATGATAAGATCTTTCTTTGGACAAGACTAAGGAGCAGGTTTCAATGAATATAGTGTTATTTGGTCCGCCTGGTGCCGGTAAAGGCACTCAGGCTAAAGAATTGGCTAAGCATTACAATATACCTCACATTTCCACAGGTGATATCTTACGTGCTAATGTGAGGGAAGGCACAAAACTTGGGATACAAGCCAAAGAGTTTATGGATAAAGGAGAGCTTGTCCCGGATGAAGTCCTGATTGGGATTATCAGGGACCGACTTCAGCAGTCCGACTGCAAGGACGGTTATATGCTGGATGGTTATCCCCGTACTATTCCCCAGGCAGAAGCTCTGCAAGAGATTCTCGGGAAGATCAACAAGCCTCTTGATGTAGTGTTGAATATTGATGTTCCTGATAAAGAGCTCATAGGCAGGCTGAGTGGACGCAGAATGTGTTCATGTGGGGAAAGTTACCATCTGATGTTCAATCTTCCCCAAAATGAAGGCACATGTGATGCATGTGGCAGTAAACTATATCAGCGTGATGATGATAAGGAAGAAGTGATCCGTCAGCGGCTTGAGGTATATGCAGCTAAGACCAAACCTTTAATCGATTATTACAGCAACAGGGATCTCCTTGTGAACATCGATGGCACTGGCTCCGTTGAAGATGTCTTCAAACAAATATGTGATGTACTTGATTCATACAGTAAATAAAGTGGGGATTTGATCGTGGCAACCACCAATATCAAGAAAAAAGTCGACCATATGCTATTGGCCCTGGGTTTATCCCTTATGATCGGAATAGTGGTGTTAGGCCAGGAATTCAGGGATGCTCTGGGTAAAGCAGTGGGCTTTTTCATGGATCCACTCATTAATTTGGTGGGAGAATCAAACTTCCATCTTATTCTCTTCATAATGGCTGCTATTACAGCCCTTTATGCTTCGCTTATTCAGAAATACACCATTGACTGGGAATTGATGCGTAATTCTCAGCAGACAATGCGTGTCTTTCAAAAAGAGTACAGGGAAGCTCAGTTAGCAAACAACACAGCTGTAATGAAAAAGCTTGAAGAGCAGAGAACAAAGATGATGTCTGATCAGATGGAGATGTCCAAGCAGCAATTCAAGCCCATGGCATATATCAGTATTATCTCATTGCCATTGTTCATGTGGGCATATCATTTCATTTCAGGACATGCAGAAGCTTCTTTGAACTTTCCTTTCTGGGGACACCAGTTGCTCACAGATACAGTCCTGGGTCCAATACAATACTGGATATTCTGGTATTTCATTACGTCTCTTGCTGTGAGTCAGTTGATCAGGAAAGCATTGGATGTTGGTGGAGTATAATGCTTATTACCATTAGTGGGCTTCCTGGTAGTGGCACAACCACAGTTTCTAATTTGCTTGCCAAACGCTATAGTATGGAAATGATCTCTGCAGGTGAAGTGTTCCGCACTCTTGCAAAAGAGAGAGGTGTGACACTTGCCGAGTTTGGTGAATTGGCAGAAAAGGACGATTCTATAGATGTCCTGATAGACAAACGCCAGCTGGAAATAGCAGCTACCAGAAATAATATTATACTTGAGGGCAGACTTGCAGGGCATATGGCTCCTCATGCACTAAAAGTATGGATTAAGGCACCAATGGAAGTTCGTGTGCAGAGAATAGTTGGCCGTGAGAATACCTCTTTTAATCAAGTCCTAGAAGAAACTCTTGAAAGGGAGGCATCAGAAGTTTTACGGTATCGTGAGATACACAGTATTGAAATAAATGATCTCTCAATTTATGACCTTGTGATAGATTCACACAGATGGGATCAATTCCAGATCGTTAATATACTTTCTACATGTATCGATACTCTTATCAATAAAGGGGGAGACCGGACAGTTGAAAGCTCCTGATCCTTCTTATTTTTTGGATAGCGGTAAAATCGAACTTGTCCAAAAGCAGAAATCATTTACTGATCCTCTTAATGGCTGTTCTCCTTATATGCGGCCAATAGAAGAACATCTGCTTATGGGTGTCATCAATCTGAATAAGCCAAGTGGGCCTACAAGTCATGAGGTCACTGCGTGGGTCAAAGCTATTCTGGGAATTGAGAAAGCGGGTCATTCCGGCTCTTTGGATCCAGGTGTAACAGGTTTACTTCCCATAATGCTGGGTAGGGCTACAAAGACGGTTTCTGCACTTCGTCTTTCAGGAAAAGAATATGTATGTTTCATGCGGCTACATGATGTGCTCCCGGAAAAGATCGTGAAGCAGGTCTGTACTGAGTTCAATGGTCCAATTTACCAGATGCCTCCGGTTATATCAGCAGTAAAAAGGTCTATACGTGTCAGGAATATTTATTATCTTGATGTGCTTGAGATAAATGGTCCAATGGTGTTAATGAAAGTTGGATGTGAAGCTGGTACGTATATAAGAAAGCTCTGTCATGATATCGGTCTGGCCTTAGGCTGTGGTGCACACATGCAACAGCTTATCAGAACACGTACAGGGCCTTTTACAGAAGACACAGCAGTAACTTTGCAGGAATTAAAAGATGCTTTTGTCCTTTGGAAGGAAGCAGGTTCTGAAGATGAACTGCGAAGGGTAGTAAGACCTATGGAGGAAGGCTTAGCGCACCTCCCAAGGATCATAGCCCGCGACAGTGCTGTAGATGCTCTCTGTCATGGTGCTTCTCTTGCCGTGCCCGGAATAGTAAGCCTTGACCAGGGAATAATGCCGGAACACCAGGTGTGCATCTTTACTTTAAAAGGTGAAGCAGTAGCAATAGCTACGGCAAAGATGGACACTGCCGGTATCATGAATGCCAGCAATGGATTGGCTGCATGTACCGAAAGAGTAATAATGGATGTGGATGTTTACCCTAAATGCTGGCACAAGCGGAATGCCGAGGTAGTCTAGTGGTAGGGCGCAAGCCTGGAAAGCTTGTGGGGCTTCAGCCCCTCGGGAGTTCGAATCTCCCCCTCGGCGTCATATTCTAATTTTAATTTCATTTAATTTTTACGTTGCTTGGATAGAATACTTTACAGTATATAAGAAGTGAAAGAGCATAACTCTTTTAACATTGATAACAAGCTTGCTTTCAGGAAGATAGGACACTTACTGCTAAATATAGTTAATCTATCTTGATCAGCTGACCCCTGTTACTGAGATATTCTATTTTAAAATCCAAGCACAAGAAAGGTTTCAGGTTTTCAGAAGGTCTCCTTACAGAAGAACAAAAATAAATGGTTGAGTTTTCTCTGCAAGGTATAAGTTTCTCATAGCCCTTTTCTGGAATTCTGTAAGACTTACAGGAATAGAGTGGAGAGCTCAGGAAAAGGCAGTTACATCATTCAGATATCAGGATGCTGATCAAAAGACTTTCAGAGAAATGCGTATCAGTAAAAGGGTTGATGTTTCTTTTTTCAGACACTCGCAGAGCACTGATCTACAAGGTAAGCAGATAGATATTCAGATGGAAATCAAAGCTGGAATCATGAGTGACCTGCAGGCAGATTTGTCCAGCATACGCTGTTAATATATGCTATCTCGCAGAATATTTGAAAAATGATTTTTAATGAAGCATCAACATTTCATAAAAGTTAATTGATGAGATAATTGCATTTGTTTATTATGGTCGGACAACAGTCCCCTTTCACTATAAATAAAGATAAAAAAGACAGAGCGAATTTATTTTTCGCTCTTAATCGACTATTTCCATCAGGTGGTCACAGTTAATTTTGGTCTCTGTGCAGCTTTGGACCATTCTGAGCTGTAGAATGCAATGTAATTTCCACTCTCTGTCCTGGCCTTTAGGAAGAATCCAGTGTTCTTGTACTTACCGCTCACGTATTCCTGCACAAGCTGAGTAACATCGAACTCATAGTATCTGTTACCAGGAACTGTCCTGGCCGGGAATGTAAGTGATGCGTATGGTTTATTGCCCTGGGCTTTCCCGCTCCTGTCATACCAGTTACCTCCTGCTGTGGTCCATCGGGCACCGGAAGCGCGGTTGTTCCAGCTTACATACCTTGGATCCCAAGTAGCTGCTGGTCTGTAGATCTCTACCACTGTGTCTGAAGTACGTGTCTTACCTGTAGGGTAATACCAGTATAGTGAGAGAGTAGCCTTGGATATTTTATCTGTTGTTTTGTATTTACTCAGGTCGAACATCATCAGATCTCTGCAAATAGCTGAACTCCTTCCAATGTCCATATAGTTGTTTTTGGAGAACACACTGGTAGGGGATGAGCTCCGCAGGCCATTGTCATGGGTGGGGTATAAGGCCGATCCTCCTGTGGATTTCGATGGTGTGTTCTTTGTTGTAACTGGAGCAGCATCGGCCTTGTTTGTAACTGTTGAACCACTGCCACTAGTTGACGGGGCTGAGTTTCCATTATTGCTCATTGTGATACCCCCGCCATATGTGTTTCCATTCTTATTGTTGGAAAAATCATTGTTCTGAACTATGAATCTCGCGTAGGATGGCTGTGTGTTCCATATGCCCACTCCTGAGCCTTTAACTCCGCTCATTCCACCATTGTTCTTGATTACATTGTTCCTCACATAAGTGGTGAACTGCGTCCTTTGCTGTGGGACTGAAGACCATGCATACCATTTAATTGCAGCATTACCGCCATCATCGAATACATTATTCTCGATGATAGTATTATCAAAGTTCTGCATTGTGA
>CAZAMM010000015.1:0-36780 GCA_964486435.1 uncultured Methanosarcinales archaeon
GTGTTGCATCAATATATTGTGTGCTGCCTTTTGAAAAGCCAGCATCTTGGATCTGCTTTAATATTTGATAAAAAATATCGTTCCATTTATCATTCCCGAGTTTATCTCTGAAATACCCCAATGCACTATGATCGTATGCATTATCTTCCAAATTTAGCCCGATAAACCATTTTACCATTATGTTTACCTGTGCTTCATACTCCATCTGCCTATCTGAATAATCATAGAGGTATTGGACTACTGCAGAGCGAAGCATCATTTCGGGAGTGTTTGTAACAGGCCTGCCTTTATTTGATGGGTAGAGGTCTTCGCAGACCTCATTGATAAACGAGAAATCCACATTTGTATTTATATTATAAAGCAAGTGGTCTTTTAGTATCAGTTTTTCATATATTTCAGGTCCATATACGAATGTTGTTTGCTTGGAATTAGATACATGATACATTTATATCACTACACCGTTAATTTATTTAGAAGTAATTGACCTAAATGAATATAAATGCATCTATTGATATTGATTTTATAGTAAAAATAAAATCGTTCAAGATATACTGTTGTATATTATATGTAATGTGA
This sequence comes from uncultured Methanosarcinales archaeon, assembly GCA_964486435.1. Lineage (GTDB taxonomy): Archaea > Halobacteriota > Methanosarcinia > Methanosarcinales > Methanosarcinaceae > Methanomethylovorans. The sequence continues at coordinate 577 of CAZAMM010000015.1, forward strand.
CTGGACTTTTCCGACAGTCTCTATAGCATTAATTAACAAGAATTTAGCTGTAAGTAATAATTGTCAAATTCTGTAAGGCCAGAAAATGAAACTGTCAAACTTGGGTTATCAGTCAAAGTGTCTCAAGGATAGGGCATTGGTGACAAAATAATTACAAAAGTATGAATTAGAGGGATTACAACAAAATTAGGACATTATCTCAAAATCATACTTTTATTTTCAGTTGTTATGTATAATCCACCCATATTAATTGGCTTAGACAAATTCACTCCAATATTGTACTTTTTTAAATTACTCAACTCAAAAATCAACGCTCTTTTGTCCTCTCGCCCTTTTGAGTATTGTTGAAACATTTTTTCTGAAATAACTAATCTTTCAGAATAATTTTCTAATATTGCACTCATATTTAGAAAATCAATTTTTTCGATAACAGCTTCTCCAACAATTTGTTTAGTTCCACCCGATTGGTAGAGATATAGTTTCATTCCTTTTTTTATCTTCACTGAAGTCTTTTTTATGGGCACGTGTGAAATATATTTCACAAAAACATCTCTATTATTTGAAAACATAAACTCAATTGCATCTTTTGGAAGGGAAAAAGCCACCCCTATAATCTCATCCATTAATTTCACCTCTAATGTATTACATATCCTCATATTAAAGTTCATTTCAAGATACCATCTCTCGCTTCTAGGAGATATAAATGAGACTAAAGAATTAGAAATCTCTTAATCTCTTATGACTCCACTGTGGAAATAAGTTCAGGATATAAAATCAACAGTGATCAACTTCAATTTATCAATGTCAAGCTCTTCTACTGTTTCTGTTTGAATTAGGCCCTTATCGATACTAAATTCTTCTAACTTTCTTATTAATAGTTTCCAGTCCTTATTTTGTTTGTAGTCACGCCACAGCTTTCTTAGGCTCTGAAGTCTTTTTTTAGTTGGGGCAATTTTCAATAATTTATCACGTGTATTGTCCCATATTTTGACAATGTCCTTATCTTCAGGGTAATCTTCTATATAGGAATCAATTTGATACTCAATCTCTTGCAGCATATCACGAATGAATTTTGTTGCTCCTGATTTATCAAATCCTTTTAATTGGGTATCTTGCTTCTTACTTGCATATATTTCCTGGTAATCTGCTATGATTTTATCAATGATTTTTTGATTGATGTCATAGATGCTATCAAAGAAATCAGGAATAACCCTTTTTGTTTCTGGCGGACAGAATATGTAGTCGATGATCTCTGAACGATTTGAAATTAATTTATTATTTTTAATATCATAAACATACCAGAAATTGAAATCATCTCCATATTTATAATAGAAAAACACTCCTGAAACGGGTTTATCTTTCAAACCGCTGAATACACCAAAAGGTATTTTTTCTAACTCTTCTATTGCACTGTTTTTGAGGAAATCTTTGAGAGGCTGGTAGAATTTCTCACCACCACCAAAAACATCATTTTCAAGGTCCACAAGTACAGATTCGTCTTTGTTTTTTATTTTCTTGATTGCTCCAAACACTTTTGGATGTATCTCTTCACCAAGTACTGATTGATCTAATCCAATAGAAGTATCAAAATTGATGATCTTTTCTTGGAGAATTCTTACTAATTTGAGTAGTTCTTCAAGTTCATCTTCAGGGAAGAAATTATAGATAAATATCTCTTTGAAGGGTGACCCTATTCTGTCAATACGGCCAGCTCTTTGAATCATTCGAGTTGGATTCCAATGAAGATCATAGTTTATTAAATACTTGGCATTTTGCAGATTTTGACCTTCAGATAATACATCTGTACTAAGGATTATATTTATTTCATTCCTTGCAAATTTTTCAATGATTTGTGCTCGTTGATCAGGAGTTTTACATGTGGGGCCTGAGCTTGATATTGATTCAATTGATAAATGAGAGAATTTAGAGTTGTTTTTTATCTCTTTCGATATGTAATTCAAGGTATCTGCATAGTACGTAAATACTACAATTTGCCCGGTTTTTGAAAGCTCCAACAATGTCTTTTTCAAAACCTTGAGTTTTGCATCTTTATCAGGAGTAATTGTAGCAACTTTACCAAGTATTGCTGTTAAAAGAGCTATATCTTGGTCAATATCGATTATTAGCTGATCATATTGATAATCTGCTTTATCGAACGAAATAAGATCTTCCTTGATGTCCTCTGGTTCAATTTCCTCGTCGGCAAGAAGGAGGAATTTATTGAATGTTTTTTTGCTGAGGATATAATCTTTGTTCATGTACTTCTTCAAGTTTTCCAAGAACTCTATTTGTTTTGAAACACTTAATCTGAATGCATCCACGCTACTTTCAAGGCGTTTTAGAAGAATTGTACGGAATATCCCGCCAATGGCAATCATCCTTCCGAGTTCCATCTGCTCTTCTTCAGTTAAGCCTCCATTATGTTTGTATTCAAGGATTCTATAGTATGCCATCGTGAGTTTATCGGAGATAGTAATGGAGATGTCTTTATACATGCCCTGATAAGCACTATCAAGTTTGTATTCAATATTTTCTAGTTTCCTGTTTGGGAACTCTATCTTTTTTTCAACAAGTTCACCATCGCCTCTGTCATAGGTAATATATGCATCTGGATAATTTTTGACAATATAGTCACGAGTTCTCCTTATTGAGATTTCATTGAGAAGATCACTTAGAATATCGGGTTTATTCTCTGCTTGTTTAAAGTGTTTCTGAAGATTTGGTATATTTTCTTTGATAAAAGCTGTCTGATCCATCAATGTGAGTAGCATTAATTGCCAATAAAGATCCCATGGAGTATTGTTAATGGGTGTTGCTGTCAGAAAAAGTATTTTTGGCCGCTTGCCTTTTGATATAATGTGATCGTTGATAAGAGTAAAGAAATTTTCCCATCTTTTTGAAAGGGGACTTCTAAAATTATGGCTTTCATCAACTACTATTAGTTCTAGATCTTTGAATCTATTCCCTATCGCATGAGAGATCTTCTCTAAAAAATCATCTGATCCAAGTTCTTCCTGAGAAATAACATTTTGACTTACATCAATTCCTTTTAGCTCTTTTTGCCACATTAATCGAAGTTGTGCAGGACACACGACAAGAATATTCTTGCGCTGATAATATCCGACACTTTCGATGATTTTCTTTGCAATCCAAGTCTTACCAAGTCCAACTGAATCAGCAACTATGCAAGCTCTGTATTTCTTGAGTCGGGTAAGTGCACGAGCAACTGCATCTTCTTGGAATTCAGAGAGATTGACCTTTGTTTCAGGAAGACCACTAGGGTTTTCATGAAGTTTATCAGATATCAGAATTTCATCTTTTTGCAATTCATATAATGATTTAATGAATATCTGATATGGTGTGTATTCGATACCACCAAAACGCGATTGCTCTAGAAGAATTATTAATTCATCTTTAAAATCCGGTGCCTGCTCCCAATATTTCTCAAACCATTTTTCACGAGTATAAATCGCCTGAGCTTCTTGCTTCCAAGTATTAAGCTCACCAAAACGTGTGAGTCCTGCTCCTGTGAAATTCGAGGATCCGATAACCACCCTATCATCAAAGATATATGTCTTTCCATGTAGGAAATCATTGGAGAGACGAATTTCTACGTTTTCTTTCTGCAGAAAAGAGATGAAATAAGAAACTGTATCATGTGCATCTCTTGTAAATGGTAGCATTTCTACGTCTTGACGAACGTTCTTCAGCAATTCTTTCCCCAATGTTGATCCATTCTCAAATTCAGGAGGTGTTCCTAGCAAAAGACGGAATCTTGTAATCCCACCAAGACTATCCTTGATGAGTTCAAATGCTTTCAGATTAAAAAAGGCGGTGGCAATATCTAATTTTGATGATGGAATATCTTGAAGAGCATCATTGAGAAAATCAGCAAGGGTATTATCTTCACTGTTATCAATGATTTCTTTTGGGATTGGCATTATCGTCTCCTCCTATCACTTACATAATTCATGAAATCAAAGCCATCATTGATATTTTCATTGAGCACATCAACAAAGTAGCAAATGCAGTATTTACCCACGATTACCCTGTCATTCACCTCATTTATAATATGTAATGCTATTTCCTTGCGATTATAATTATACGCAATTACTAGCATTTCCAGTCCATTTGATTTACAAATATTTAAAAGTGACAAATAATTTCCTTTATCATCTAAATATGGTCTCCAGTCTTCTATACGTTCTTGAACTCTTTTTAACTCAATAATTAACGATTTTTTTGGAATGAACAAATCAAAATCATTGATGACTATATATTTAGAGAGATTACTTCTGGTCCAGATTTGAAAAGAATCATTTATCGATTTGTTGATCTCTTTAAAAGTCCCAGGATTTTCTATAATTTTCGGGTTGTATTTGGAAAAATAAACTTTTAATCCATGCGAATTTACTTCATTAAAGGTTTTTAAATCCTCTGATATTGAAAATCTGTCGGTTTGATCGTTATCATATATAATTATCAGAATTTGTCTATTTAATAAATTTAAAAATTTTTTGTAAATTCCATAGAATTTTTCAGAGGTAGCTACTTTTGCCTCTATCTCTTCCCAATAAAATGCTGAAGCTTGTATAGTAATAAAATACCCATAAATCTCTTTTCTATTTGCTGCAAATCTTAAAGAGACAATAGAGTTATGATTCAAGCTAAGATTTTTTGAAAAGGAAGGATGACCGGAAACATACACTTCATTCAGAAATCCTACTTGAGAATGCAGCCAATCATTTCTAGAAGTATATTGATTCATATATACCTCAACTCAAACTTTGGGCCTTATCTAATCGATTTTTAACTAATATACACAATGAAAGATAGATTTCTTTAATGTCTTTGTCATCTAATCCAATTTGATCAAATATTTGTTTATCAAGTGCCATTCTGTCAGGTAAAGGTAGAGGTTCTTGTTCTTCAATAGGTTTAGTGGGATCAATTCCGCACTCTATAAAAACTGAATTAATATTCCTATTCAGTATTTTCAATAAATACCCATCTGTACTCAAATATTTTGGGTCAAGAATTAGACAGGATCCCACTTCTTTTACAGTTAAATCCAAAAGTCCATCTCCAAGTCCCACTCGTGAATTTAGCTCTTGCATAAACATATAAAGCGTTGAGTTCATAACCAATGCAAAGCTGTTTTCATCTTCAGGATTCGAGAAATATAATCGCTTATCTGGAAAAAGATTGCAGTTAGTTAAAAATACTCTATAAGTGTCACCAATTCCACAAGGAATTATTATCTTTGGTTCGCTCCAATCACCTAAATCATACCATTTTTTCCTTGCAGAAATTGATTTCCTTGTATCTATTCCTTGTTCTTCTCCATACTCAATGTATTCTAGTGCTTTCGTCCCAATTAATTCATTTTTAGACTTATGACACATAAATATTTTATACTTTAGATTTTTCAAATCAATACTTGGAGATTTTGACTCTCTTGGGCTTTTTATTACTGGTCGCAAGTACTCATCTTCAATATTCCACTTATTTTGAGCGGCTTCATCAATATAGAAAAATTCATTTGCACCCGTTTTGATTCCAAAACTTACTTTAGAAACGTCAGAAATACGGATAAGTTTTTCTTTTCCTTTCTTCAAAATTGTATAGAATATATCTGGAGCTCTGAGATATTTTCCACCCCATTTATTACCATCATAAGCACCCTTTTTAAACCGACTTTTATTAGAATTATACGATTCTGGATACTCCCATCCATCCTCAAGTAAATCTTCCTGTACAAGTGGAAAAATTTTATAAATATCATTTTGATCAATGTTTTCAACAAGTTCAGCTAATTCTACACCTTTCACTTTTGCTTCCGCATTTTCAATGTCAATCATTGTTTCTGCAGAGATTGCTTCTTCAAAAGGTTTTTTGAACATTACGAATTTTGCTGTGTTTGAAAGCTTAGTCCATGGAGCATTCATACCTGTACGGATTTTTTCTTCAAAAGATTCTTCTCGAAGAGCAGGAGCTCCAAAGAGCGCAATGATAGTATTAACATCAGCATGTTCAAAACTCCTTTTTGGATTGTCATAGATTGCATGTATTGGCACATATTCAAGAAGGAATTCCTGAAGATCACGACCATAACCAACATCAAGCCATGAGTTAGAGGTTATGAAACAAAAGATTCCCTTCTCATTGAGTAGCGAAAGTCCATGGAAATAGAAATAGATGTAAAGATCACTCTTTTTATCTATTTTTTGAATCATTGGAAACTGTGCTTTTACAGATTTTATGAGTTTTTCTTTATATTCTTGCCTTTCAGCAAGGGTAACTTCAGATTTCAAGCGATTTGGAGGTGAAATTACTTCCTGTCGCACATAAGGGGGATTACCTATAACAATATCGAATCCATTTTTTTCTCCAAATATCTCTGCAAAATCGATATCCCAAATGAAAGGCTTTTTTTCTGGATCATCCAAAACAGATTTCACAGACTTAAGATGCTGAATTTCATCTTTAAGGCGATTAATTTCATCTTCAATCTCCTTTTTGGTCTTGCCCTCCTTAAGTTGAGTTTGATGTTCTTTAGTTATTGTTTGTCCAAACAAATCTGTTTGTTTTGTGGGGGAATCGAGATGCAATTCAGCCTTCTTTATTTCTTTTTCTATTCTTTTTACAGAAGATGCAATGATATCCAAGAATATTTTAGTTTCTACCCTACAAAACTCTTTGACAACACGATATTTTGCTGTGCGTGCTCCTTCAAAGAATTTATTCTTTTCATTTTTGAGGTTTTCTAAATCTCGATGGATACTTTCATCGATTCCCTTTGTTCGAATATTGAACGAAATTCCCCCAATTTCCTGTACCATTGAATCTCCCACACGGAGTTTTAGATTCAGGTTAGGAAGAAGTGGTCCTTTCCTCAAATCTTCAGCTGATATTTCGGTATCAACAACGAGCTGAAGCCATAATCTAAGTTCTGCAGCTCTCACAGCCCATGGCATAACGTCGACACCATACAATGAACGCTGAATTATGCCGTACTTTATATCAAAAGGCGATCTCTTCGTATTAAGGTGAGAATACACTATTTGATATAATTCAGTGAGTACACTAAGCATTCCAACTAGGAATGCACCTGAACCACATGCAGGATCAACAATGGAAAGATCATCAAGGACTTTCTCAATTCTGGACCATATCTCAGGATATTTGTTGATATAATTGATTTTATCTTTATCATCTGGAGAATCAAAAACAAAATGATAAAGTGCTTCCTTTGAGACATCTGGCATTTGATTGATCAGCGATCCTGCCAAGGACCTACGACACATGAGATCAACTTCAATGCGCGGTGTATAGAATATCCCTAAGTCCTTCCTGTCATATATCTCCTCAGCTACATTTGCAAGAGATTCATAGACATATCCTATCATCTGAGGATCTACTGCGACTTCTTCGTCGAGAGGCATATCCTCACGTATAGTAAAATTATAGCGCTCAAAAAAACCAAGGACTTGTTTGAAAACATCATCAGTTACTTTGATATCCAATTTGTCTATTTCCTTTTCAGCAAACAAACCACCGTTAAGGTAGGGTGTTTTTGCAAGAATCTTTGTGACATCATCAGGAAGTCCATTAATTTCATCTTGCTGATTATTGAAAGCTTTAAAGAATACCTGTGAAAGCCATTTATCGTAGAATGTATCGGTTCCGAGACAATTCTCAGATTTATACGAGTCCCATAACCATTTTACGAATTTTGCCTTCTTTAACCATCCTTTTTTTGAAATGAAATAGATGAACATAATTCGATTCAAAAATTGAAGGGAAAACTCATGTGCTTCTTTGGTGGGAAATCCTTTTTTTATGATACTACCCCTAAGATCATCAAAAAACACTTTCCTATAGTCATCAAAGAATTTCTTAGTTACAGATTCTACACTGAATGCTTCTCCCCAAAGGCGCCATACTTCTCTCCAATTTGCATCTTTCGGATAACATATGCTGGCTAATGTTTGGATCTGTGTATAGGAGAGATTATCTTTATCAAGCCATAACTTCGTAATCTTGAGTTTGTTTTTACCTTTTTCATCTTTTATTCGTTTAGGATAAACAAACACGATTTCTGAATAATCTTTTGAAAAAATGGCTATGAATCTAAGATATTGCCTATCAAGAGTACTGGTGACAGAACGGATGAACGTAGGGTGAAGTGAAGATGTTTCTAATAGAAATACAGGAATATCTTCTCCAAAAGTTAAAGGAGAATACATGCTTTTTATTTTATCAGCGTCATCTTTGTTAAAATCAAAGCTACTTACATGCCTTTGAAGAGGCTTTAAATGGATATTCTCATGTGGGTATCCCAATATAGAAAACAATTTGGATACACCTTCAGCATTTGTGATTGATGGGATAAAATCATTAACCATCGTCCTTATTTTTACCTCTTCCATACCATCACCGAAAATTTCAACATATCTTAGTTATAACCTATTGATGACTTTGTGCTATATTTTCTAATAATCCAACAACACTTATACCTTAGATTCAAGTTTAAGTAAAAACTTTAGAGGACAGTGAAGAGCAAAATCCCTTTCCTCGAATCTGTCCGTTTTGTAATTAGATCCCAAGAGATTAGTATTACTCCTAATGAATTTCGTATTTTGTACTATGTTTATCACTGTATACCTGGTAGACATAGGAAGAATAGCCCTCATGTTAATTAAAGAATTTGTTTATGTAAATACAGACATCTAGAGTGCAACCTATGAATTTCTAATTACATGAACTGACATAAGTGAATAAAAATCAATAGTTTGAAGTTATAATGATACTATTTATTTGTGGATAATAGACATCTTAAAAAAAAGGCATTCTAATGTAAAAATTAAATTCTAAGACAAATTGACTTAGATAGTGTAGGGAGCGTCTTATTATGGATTATCGCGAGAAAGTGGGATTAAATGAAAAGGAACAAAAAGATAATGCGTTCAAACTAAAGAATGAAATCTATGACTTAGATCATTTCTATCGTGGTGAGTTTAAATCTAATTCCAAAGAATTCTGGAATCGAGTAAAGATTATCGGGGATATGTTCAAGTCGATGAAACTTAGAAAAGATGACAGAGAAGAATTGTGGAGTAAATTCAGTGTAATCTGTGAGGATGAAAAACGCAAGCATAAGAATGATTATGAGAAAAGAGAATTTAAATCTAAAATGCATCGCGACGAGATTCTGAATGATGTCGAACGCACACGACCTTACTCACTTTTTGGACTTCAACCTCCCGATATTGCTGAAATGAAAGCTCTTGGAAATAACCTGAGAGCTGCAGGAAAACTATTATCTCATTACAAAGAAGAAATGTACGGAGAACACAAGCGAGAGTGTTTCAATGCCATAAAAGAGATGCAAAGAATTCATGATGCATGGTGGTCAGAACTTTCGGGACATCGTTCCCGGAGTCGAGATGAATTTCAACAACGTCTTAGAGATAATATCGAAAAGAACAATGAACGCTTACGCAAAGCTACATACGCGTTGGAACGTGCCCGCAATCATGCGAATGAGTTAAGAAATCAAATAGATTCAGCATGGAGTGACAACTACAGAGAGAGGGCTTGTGAATGGTTATTTGAAGAAGAGAATAGAATTAATAGTATAGAAGAATCTATTAGACAAATTGAAGAGTGGATTGAGAAGGATAGAGAGAAATTGAGATAAAGATTTGTATAAACTACTTTTTAAATTCATTTTGCCATAGTTTGATTATGCTTAATTGAAAAGAATGATATTGATCATATTTACACTTAATAATTTTTCAATTTTAAAGAGGAGACTAAGACCTAGTTTTAGAGTCAATATCATTTTTATTCTTATAATTAAAAAAAGCTGTTATGCCATAAGGATCATATCCTTTTATATTACCGCTAAAGATATACGACCTCGCTTGGCATTCTTTCAGTCCATTTTTTCGGAAACTATCGAATATTTTATTGTCTCGCCATGTTTTCAAGAAGTTATCATCAAAAATTGGCAACTCCTCTTCCTTGTAATATCCAGCAGCGACAAGCAAAGGACAAGGAACCATCTTTCCGTTCATGTCAATTACTAGCCCTGAAAGCGTGGCTCTGCACTCATTACGGGGGGGTAAACCTAGTATTTCCGCTACAATAGCTGCATTTGATATTCCTATCTTTCTACCCTTATCATGTCGCATTTCCAGCAAATCAACAACCACTCTGAAAAAGACATCCGACTCAGGAATAAGACTTTCTTGTTCCTTTTTAAAGGGTTTAAACAAATTAAAATTGCACGGAATATCCCAGCCTTCACAATATTCAATTACTTCCCTGTATTTGTTTATATTGATGGCATTTAATGTACAAGTTATCTCAACAGCAATACCTTTTGAAATGCTAGTCTTGATAGCGCTTTCAACTTTATCAAAAACATTATTGCCTCTTATAAAATCATGTACTTCTCTTGTTCCATCAAGACTAATCACTAGGGTAAGTCTAGGAATCTGTGCTAATTGGTCAACAATTTCCTCATTTAAAAAAGTTCCATTCGTCACCACAGTGATAGCCATTTCCCTTTCTTTGCAACATCTTATAATATCCATTATTCCATGATGCTTAAAAGGTTCTCCACCAATCAAACTTACTTCAAATATATTATTATCTGCAAGTGTATTAATAATCTCAATTGCTTTATTTGTTTCTAAAAAATTATTACCATAATCCTTTTGGAAGCAATGTTTGCAGCGTAAATTACAAGCGGTGGTGATTTCTAATTCCACTCCAAGAGGGCTTATTAGTTGCTCCTGCTCAACAATACTAAATTTATCAGGATTTATCTCCTGTTTGATTTGTTTTAGAAATTCCAGGACATCAGCCTTAACATTTATAGTTGATAGTTGATAAGTAGAAGATATGTATTCTGCAATTTCTTGTATCTTTTTCTCTTTATTAAGAAGCAAGTCCAAAACTATAGCACCTACTTCATTTACTCCGACAATACGACGCGAATCAATAAAGTAAACTAGATAATAGTCCCTCTCCTTCCGTACTTTAACTTTCATATTTGTGCCTTGAATTTCAGAGAAAAGATAGCATACTTTTATAATAGCATTTAAGCTCCAGCTTCCTCCAATATTTTTTGGACCGTTCTTGTTTCTTTCTCAAGCGCCTTACTGGCTTGAGATCCTCCAGGGGAACCACCACAACTCCTCAGGCAGCACCCTGACTCAACTGGCTCTGAATCGCATCCTGGACTCTTAATCTGTGGTTTTTCATAATCTGCCATATCTTTTTCACCTCTTTATTTTGATAAGCTAGGCCAACAATACATTAGATTACAGTTATAAAGTCATGTAATTGCAATGTATTTAAGCTTTTCCTATAAACTAATTATATAGGTTTTTTATGATGCTTTAATTTTTTAAGATATTGAATAGACTCTGCGAAAATGTCAACCACGGATTTGCTATTGACATATTAGTTCTGAAATTATAGTAAATATAAAATCGGTGAAATAAATATTACTTTCATCTATTTTGTGAGTGCTTGAATTTTTACTTAAAAATACAGGCTCTATCGTTAGAAAATGTACTTTAAAAGAACTCTTCTACGTTTTCATATTTATGGGAACAAGTTTAGATATAATCGGCTACACTTTATGTCGGTGTATTTGCTGAAAAGAATGTTGAGGATTAGCTTAGTTGTGGCGTATTTTGAATATAGCAAAGGTAAGATGAACAAAATAAAGATAAATAAAAGATAACAATATTTTTATATCATTGATATGTTCAGGATTTTAGTTTAATTTCTTAGCAAAATGAGATTATCTTTTACAACTTATTTAAATATTATTAGTTTTGGAGTAAACTGAATGGATGAAATCGAAAGAAAAAATGATGGATGGGATTTATCTCGCTTATATCATGATATTGAAGATCCACGCATAAAAGAAGACATGAAATGCCTAGAAGAAAAAGCTGCTCATTTTCTAGTTAAATATCAGGGTAAACTGAGGGAAATGTCTGCAAAAGAAATCTCAAATGCAATGTTGGAGTTCGAATCTATTCTCATAATAGAAAAACGCCTAAAATCATTCTCATATTTAAATTTTATAACCCAAACTACTAATCAACAAGCAAGTTTATTCTTGAAAAATATCGATGAAACCTGCATCAGAATTGATAATGCTCTTTTATTCTTTAATATAGAGTTGTCATTACTTGAAGAATGTTTTATCCAATATCTCAAAATTAATCCTATACTTGATAATTATATACATTATTTAGAACAAATTCGAAGCCTTATGCCTTATCAACTCACTGAAAATGAAGAAAGAATTCTAGTTGAAATATCACTTTCTGGAATAAACAGCTGGGAAAATCTTTTTGATAAGATTCTATCTCAGATGAAGTATGGGGAAAATGGAAAAAGTGAGAAAGAATCGTTTTCGGACCTTTTTCATTTTGATCGCAACGTACGTATTAAATCTTCTAAAGATATCACTACTGGACTTTGGAATCAGTCCGTTGTTTTCACTCATATTCTTAATGCTGTTATTACAGACAAAATGATCAAAGATAAAATAAGAAAATATCCCACTTGGATAAGCTCTATAAATTTACTCAACGAAGTTGATGACAAAATCCTAGATACATTAGTGTATTCTGTAAAGAGCAGATATGATATTTTACAAAGGTATTATCGATTAAAGAAAAACTATTGGGGTACAATTGTTTATTTGATTATGATAGATATGCACCATTGTCAGTTTCTTCAAGCACTATTATTCAGTGGAGTGATAGTAAGGAAATAGTACTAAAGGCTTTTGAATGTTTTTCTCCCATTATGGGAGATATAGTAAGGCAATTTTTCGACAATAAATGGATTCATGCTTCTGTTGTGCCAGGAAAATACAGTGGGTCTTTTTCCTATCCTACAATTCCGGAAGCCAATCCATATATTATGATAAATTATTTAGGTAGTAAAAGCGACCTTCGACTCTTGTCTCATGAATTGGGACATGGAATTCATCAGTTTTTAACAAATAAACATCAAAACTATTTAAACAATGATATATCTATGGTTATGTCTGAAAGTGTTTCAAGTTTTGCGGAAATAATAGTTTTTCAGTGGTTGCTTAATCAAGCAAAAAATAAAAATGAAAAGTTGTCTCTGCTTTGCTGTATGATAGAAGAAATGTTCAGTTCCATATTCCGACAAGTTGCATTGTTTTGTTTTGAAAATGAAATTCATAAAGAAAGAAGGGAAAATGGCGAATTATCTACAGAAAAAATCAATCATTTATGGCTCGAATCACAAAAAGAAATGTATGGTGACTCAGTTATTCTTACAGATAACTATTCTATTTGGTGGAGCTGTGTACCACATTTTTTCAAATATGTTGGGTATGTATATTCATATGCTTTCGGTGGGTTATTGGCCCTTTATCTATATAATAGATATAAAAAGGAAGGAGAGAGTTTTGTCTCACAGTACATAGATATACTTAAACTAGGAGGAAAAGAAAGTCCTATGATGTTGTTCAAAAAGATGGGAGTTTCATTATATAATCCCAACTTCTGGCTTGAATGCTTAATAATAATAGAAAATATAGTTAAAGAAATAGAAAATTTAGTCGAAGATGTCTGCGCAAAAGGTTAAAGGTAATTACATTTTACCAAGCTTATATGCCAACAGTTTCTGACATCTTTTCACCTAATTCTTCAGAGGATTCTGATTAACCCTCTGTTTTTTATGTCACCGTAAACTTAAAGTACTATTTTTTCTCTAGATTTCTGTATTTTATTTGTTTATTTCATTTTCTCCTTGATTTTAGTATAGCTTCCGCTATCTTTAATAATTCCTTTATTTTTGAGTGTCTTCAGCTGATGTAAGTTAAAGCAAAAAACTGTCATAAGCATCTTTACATTTGAGGATCTTTTTAAAATAGAACTGATTTCTAGGAGGAGGAGAACTTATTTTCTGTACCTAATCAATTTTCTTTATTCCCCCGTCAAATGTACACCACAAAAAAGGTTGCTTTTCATTTTACTCTCAATTATCCGTCTTTCCGCAGATGTCTAGAGAAAAATGGGTATTTTCTTTTATCGTGGATTTATACATACTTCTACGCAATATAAATTGCGATAAATGTTACTATAAATAACATTAGTGTTACTTTCAATTGATAAATGATTGCAATTCAAATAATTGGCAAAATTCCGAGACATCTGCGGAATATAAGATTATTGTCTTATTTGTCTTTTAGTGTTATATTGGCCCTCTATTTATTGTGACATGGATATTTTAAAAACAGTGACAATAGCCGGTATGACATTAGGTAGCTATTAAAGGATCTTTAACGTATTATTTCGAGATTAAAGTTAAATTAATCCTTATTTACATAATTAACCAAATTTCCAGATTTACTTTTTATGGGGGATGTCTTATTGACTAATTACAGCTACAATATCCTCAGTAAATCCTCCATTTGAATGTTAGTTCAAAAGGCCCTATATTAATTATATTCAAGGCCGAGTATCTTATCTAAAAGTATTGCAACTTCAATAAAAGATAACAGTGTGAAGTAAATGATTATTCCTAATGCAACTAGTTTAAACGAAGCGAAACCAGTAATTATATTAATAAACCAAATTGATATTGTATTCATACTTGGACTTATTGCCGGATAAGTTATTTTCCCAAAAGGTAGCATTATTATTGAAGACATTATTGCAATCAATCCCAATGTTGCTGGTTTATTGAAATGTATAGAAATTTGTTCTACTTCTCTATCAACTTCTTTGATTTTTTCAATATGTCCGTTTAATCTGTCAATTGTTTTCCTATAATCATTTGGTCGTGAGTCTAAAGGGATTTGATTAATTTCATCCATAATCTTAGAGGTGTTCTCAAAAAGTAAGTCGCTATCTATGATATCAGGTAAATCTAATAACTTTGCATAAGGGTCTCTTGTAGCATAATTGGCTTCATCTAGTGCTTTCAGGATAAAACTATACAAATTATGTAAATAATCTTGTCTTTTTGTTTTTAATTTATCTCGCTTGAATATAACAAACGCTCCTACTAGAGCAATAAGAGAAGCTAAAGTTTGAGGAATAGCGCTTAAAGTGTAAAAATATGCATTCTCGCTAATCTCAAAATGTGCCTTAGTTAAAATAATGAAAAATATCGGAACCAACAAGAAGCAGTAATAGTAATACAATCTGAATTTGTCATAAATTTTTTTAGATGTATCCGAGCGATACCATGTTTCTAATTTTAAATGGAAATTTTGAAATCTCTTTTTTATTGAGCACAATTCCAGAATCATGTTCCAACTCAAAATAACAGGTTATCAGTTTAATCTTATTCTATTCACTAATTTCTAATAAATAAACTTTTTTGAAAATATTGGTTTTGCATCCTATATACCACTAGCGTACAAAAAATTCAAGTTAACTATATCCCCTTTTGATTATGCAAGGCATGTGATTTGAACTTTCAATTATTTAGCTTGTTACTATATCATTTAGGTTACATAGCCATAAACAAAATTCATGGGTTGTTCACTAATTTTATCTTCATTTATCACAGGTAATGTATACAACTCCACGATTTCAGGTGGTAGCAGGCTTTCTCTTTTCTTGATCTCAGGATGTACTCCAAGCTCCCTCCACCTCTCATGGTTCAGAAACTTCATCCTCTCGTCCTCCAGACAATCAATCTTTTTAAAATGTAATTTTATAGATTTTTCTATGTTATTAAGTGCTGTCTTAATTTTCTCTTCTAAAACACCATCTGCAGTGGAGTGCATCAAAACGTCATCTAGCCACAAGTTTGCCAGGTTGAGAGCTGTTATGACCAGCTCACTGGATTCGATCGCTGAATCTATATGCCTTAGATGCTCTTGTCCTAAGTCTAGCATCATGTGCTTTCGCATCTCATTGATAAGAGCTTTCAGATAGCGAATATGTTTATTTGGATCATGGAATATCAGATGCTTTTTAGAGAGTAGATCAAGAAGTTTATCTACTTCCTCTATAGTAATCTCTCCATCATTTACTAGACCAGCAAGTCTGATAGACTCTCCATTGATGTATTTAGCGAGCTCTTCAGGCATCATCTGATCGATTATTTTATCAGTTGCCTTATCTAATGTCGATGCACTCATTTTCTCGTCTCCAGTGTAGCCTCTATGAGCTCCATGCGGGCCCTGATATCTTCCAATTCCTCATCTTTTAAGATGGTATTGTGTACCTGAACTGCCTGAATGAGAACCCGGTAGTATTGCAACTTCACAGGATCACTATCCTTAACAATGAACCTGGCTTTTGAAAGACGACCTTGCAGGTTATCCACAAGCCAGGATGACATTTTCAGCAATTCTTTTCTATCGATTTTTTTGGCGATTTGATAATAATTATCAGTTATTTCAGTCATTAGAGTAATCTCCTTGCTTGGATTTTGTAAGATCTGCATCTTGTTTGTACCGTTTGAGTATTGCATGATTATGCTTTCTCACAATTTTCTTGAAGGTGTTTATGGGAATGTCAAAATCATCTGCAATCTCCGCGTAACATCGTTTAGGAGCATCAGCTAGAATGTTGTCAATGTCCACAGAAAAGTTCATGGATAGTTCGAGGCATTATACCACCCCCATCTCAGGTAGTTTCACGGGATTGAGCTTCTGGTACTCCTGATACCATTCCCTGCAGCGATACTGTGTTCCACCTGTGAGAGATTCGGATCGGTTGGGTGCCTCATCGCTTCCACAGTCTACACAACGTTGGGATGCACGGTTATCAACAGCAGCGAAGATCAACTGTGAATTAATCCCATGCATTTGGTGATATTTTACAATATCCAGTTTTGCCTGATGTGCATTGCCTGAGAATATCACATCACCAAATTTCTCCCACTGGTCAAGGCTTGCTTCGATCTGCTCGTCTAAATTTGGTTTACTTGGCCATTTACCTTCAATTTCACACAGATTCACATGTTTCACGGTTTCCACAACTTGATATGGAGAATTAAGAACATACCCGCGCATCAGGAGACTACTATTATCGTTTATTTCTTCTTTTTTATCATAACCGTTGTCTATTGAATTGGTTTTATTGCAATTGTGATTACTGATATTAAATTCACGTTTTTCACATAGATTTTTTATACCCATATGAACATGTGAATTATGTGAATTTGTCGAAGCGTGTGAAAGGTCAGCCTTCAACACATACCAGCGTTGTTTACTGTCCTTCTCCTGGAAGACTTCAATTTCACCGGATTCTAACATTGTCTGTATAACTTTATCAAAATCATCCTTGAGTAGTCTGGAATATCTTAGAAGTGTAGAGCGATCTACAGTTCCATTATTCTTTAACAGAACGTCTCTAACCTTCTCGATTTTATTATACAGGTCAGTGTGTTGTATCCGCCCGGCAGTTTCCATAAACATTGGTAAAAAATACTCAGTAACTACCCTCACAGCTTCTTGCATGGTTTCTAGGCTTATGTGTGTGGATACCCTAACCATCCCGATCTCGAGAAGCATAGCAATCTTGAGTATATGAACCTGGTTTCTTGCCCAGCCCATACTTAACAGGTTATCACCTGTTTCCATTATCCTGTCTTCCATCTGCTCCACACACTGGTTATAATAATTCATCGCATCATCATATACTGTGAAGCTGATAGTTTCACAGCGTGTAAAATGGTCCCATATACTGGAAATTGCAATGATCAGTTCGGTATCATCTGTAGTGTCCCCGTCGGCCATCCTCAAGGGCATCCTTGGCCTTTGATATTTGGGGTGACAGTATAAGTACCTGGGAACAAAACCACTGTGTAGGTCATCGGTGTTTATTGCACTAAAATAGTTATCTGGCGTGGTTGCATCAAGTTTAGTAACGTATGGATCACGGACATGCACTTCGTCCTTTTTACCCTTCTTAGACGCAAGCTTTTTTGTGATGCTCTGTCCATCATAGACTAGGCATTCAACCTGTACCATACCATCATTATGTTTCTTGTGCATATTGTGAAGCTGTCCGGCAGCCTCGTCTCGTATGAAGTTACGGACCCTATGGTCTTCAAGATCCTCATAATACCCCTGTATAGAGTATTCGTGGTTGGCTATGTAATCTCCTGTGCAGGTCTCATACTTCCTTTTAGCAAATCCCAACACTGTCGACTTTCTGCTTACACTCGATAGACCGAATAGCATAAACCACAGATTGGGCCTTATCTCCCCCTGTGCCAATTCTAAAACCGCCTTTCCTTGCGTGCATGCGCTTAAAATCCAAAGTGCAGCACAGTGTGCATAGTCTGGGTATGCGTCGCTTCTTTTACCGACATACTTATCAAATTTATGTATTAAATGCCCTTCAGGAACATTTATAGTCAGTTTAAGATCAATGGATTTGGAGCCCTTCTGTATGATTTCTTCCCTTGATAGTTCCTCTACACTATCACCAACAGTGTCAACAGGCGATTGGCCTGTATCCTGTTTTTTCGTATTGATTTTCTCCTTCAGTGGACACCGGGTATAATCGCAAACATACCCATCCACTTTGTCTTTGAGTGCCCTACATGAGAAATGATAATCGGCATCATACATCTTAAGTGAATTTTGCAACCTATGTTCTATCTCACTTTGGGTCAACCCCCTACATGTATTCAAAATATCTGACAGTATCCTGCTAGTGTCTTCTCTAGAATAACCACACATCTTACATAGTAGTCCAATGCCTGATACTGCATAGTATCTGCCGTTTTTCAGTTGTAATGATTTTATTTTTTGAACACATGGAAACTGCATTACATCAGTATCAGCAAAGCTGACATCATCAAGGTTATATTCGTTTCTGGTTTTGGCCTGCTCAACTGCTACCTTAACCTTATCCCTTATTACCTGATGAAAGTTAGTTCCCGTTATGCTCCATAACTTAGGTTGTGCCGGAAAGCGAAGTGGTAACTTGTCGGGGTTGGTTTCTGGGATTTCATCAATGAGTGTCTTATATTTGCCATCCTTTCGAGTGGTTCCGTATTCTCTAACCTGAGAACCTTGGCTACCCTTTGTTCTGAATCGGATTTTGCCCCAATCAAGACCCATTTTTAGCGAGTCCACATCAGCGTTTTTTAAGAGTTCCTCTGCAAGTGCTTCCCTTGTGCACTTCCACAGATCGACATCATACTTTTTTGCATCCTCAAAGTCCGATTTATCTATATCGAAAGAATCAAAAAAGATATGGAGATGACACGCTTTACCACCACTATAAGCCAGTTCAGAGGGAATTTCCTGCCTGTCAAGGTATACCTTGAGCTTCTCCAGCTCTTTCCGCATAGTATCCCAATCTTTTACATCAGGATCAAAAACAATTTCGTTTCTTAGTATCGAACGTGTATATATTGGTTCACCGTTCTCTACCACATCGGTCCAGATTGTTTTATAGTCAAGCCATCCATACAGCTCGAACTTTTCCCCTTTTGGCCAGCTTCCTTCCCTAACCTTAATTGTTATTGGTTTAGCAGGTGGAATCTTCTGCAGTGCATCAAGATGTTGGCGTTGGAGCTTTACAACTTCACGTAGTGTCTTACTGTCTATAGTATCCATTTAGACCACTTCCAAAGACACTGCCTTCATGATTTTCTTTGATAATTCTATGAATTCACCTATAAGAGGTTCATATTTCCGTAATCTCTCTTCTTCTTCTGGCTCAAGTGTGGAAAATTCCTGTATCATAGATGTGCTAGCCAATTGCTGTAATTCAAAACCATCTACAGACATCAGTTAGTCCCCCTTTTACCAATATTATGTGTCTGCAAACCACCAATATTAGAGATTCTAATAGCTATTGTTCGTTCTAAGGGATCGTGACTTTTACACATCTGCTCTAAAATCTCACCATGTTGCTGATAGGTTTCTTTAACCCATTTATCAAAAGATTTATCTTTAAAACCTGCACTATTCATTTTGAGTCCCCTTCGTAACCGTTGTGGTCTCAACCCCATTTTCGGTTGGATCTTGGCAGACTGCCGGAATGGGGTAAATCCTTAAGCTATAATCATCGCACATTTCTACTCCTAATACACTACTCTTCTCGAGTTTCATCGTCTTAATCCAACTAACTGGAAGCGATAGCAAATAGGAATATTTTACTTTCTGAATTTTTCTGTTATTGAATATGAGAATCATATTTTATAACACCAGTTTTATAACATGCTAGCACGCCATATAAATTTAATTAGTTTATAATACCCTAGGGTATTAAATACCATAATGAGTAGAAGGCTATAAATTGATGCATTAGAACATATGTTTAAATACGTAACAATACATAGTTGGATATATGCCAAGAAAACAAGGTGAACACCTTGAACCAAAAAAAGTTAAGAGTGTTATAATTAAAAGAATTATTCAAACTGATGGAGAAGTCCGCGAACCTGACATTAGAAAGTTTTTGGAAGCTGAATATGGTTTGGTGGACCAGAGTACTATCCATAGACATTTACAAGAGTTGAAAAATAAATATGGTTGTATTGAAAAAAATCCACCCTTAAAGGCGGGGTTAGCAAACACATGGGACATCAAAAACGTAAAGAATTTAAAAAATATTCGTCAGCATTTTCCAGCAATACCGTTAAACAAATATGCTAAATCCTTAAATATGGTTTTTGGTGAAGCAGGTCTAGATATTTTTACCATAGACAGTATTAAATTATACGCACAGTTGTCCCTTTCTGTTACTTTTTTTAATATTGTATTAGATGTGGGTATGAAAAAGGTTAGTCAAAGAACATGGGAAAATTACCGCGAAAAAACTGAGTTTAAAAAAATTACAAAACTAATTGAAGAAACTACGGTTGGCTTTTATTCAGAGTATATAGAACCTAATCCGAGTTTCCAAATTAGCATTAGCGAATTTACTCACATTTTAGAAGAAATAGGCTACAAAAAGGGAAAGTTGTCTTCAAGTGTTTGGAATGAAAAATTCAGTAACCTGGAAAAAGTATTGCCACTAGAGAGATTTGATATCGTAGAAAAAAAAGTTACAATGGAACAAGTAGGACAATTTTTTGGCGAGTTAGTCGAAGAAATAATGGATGAAAAACTTCCAGTTTCGAAGTCGCCATTAAAATGCGAAGAAGTGCTTGACATACTACAAGAAGCCCAGGACATTGTATCAAAAATTCCAATCGAAGAATTCAAAGAGAAGGTATTTATAAAAAAATACACAGAAATGTTTTCTGACTACGATGAATCAATGATTAGCGATATCCTAGCTGATAGAAAAATGTACATGGAATTGTATAAAATATTTTATCTAGAACAAAAAATGCAAAGTGAGTTTGAGGATTATCAGTTTTATTTTTTGTTAGACCATTGTTTTAATCATGATGTACTGACTGAGACCGCTTCATCTGAAGAAACAAAATATGTGAAAGAATTTAAAAAAAGCAAGATAACATTTGAAATAATAGAAAAAGAGCGTTTAGCCAATTTGGATGAGCTTAACAAAAGGAAAACAGAAAATATACAAGAAAATCTTCTATACGAAGAACTAAAAAAATATAGCGACGAAATTCATGCATACTTATTATCAGATCTAAAAATCGTAAGTGAAATATTTGTTAAACACAAACTACCCTTACCTTCGGGACAAGTGTACAAAAAAGTAGAAGATGCATACCAGTCACTGACTCAGTTTTTTGGATCTGTAATTGATATAAATGAGACCACGCTTTTAGAACTTCAATATGCCGATTTCCCTGTATTCAAACCAAAATTGATATGAATAAACACTAAAAATATCACAAATTACCTTCTTTTATTTTATTTTTTAACGTAGCAGCTTCAGCTAATTGTTGTTTTAAGGCATTTTGCATTGCTTTTATTTCCTCCAAATCTGCATATTGAACGTACTGAGTTTTTATGTTCTCAATAGTTGTTGAAACTTCTTCAGTAAGAGGCAAACCGCACTTAAAACAGAACTTAGCATTTACAGCTGTTAGTTCCCTACACCTTGGACATATCCCTGGTTTCAAAAATTCTGGACCATTTTCATTCGTTTTAATACCATACATTTTAAACACAGCTTCGTCCATATTTTTCCCACTTAAGTGAACATATGTTGCTGGTTGGGTTGATGTGGGAGACCAACCTAAATACATCTTAAGTTGCTGCTCAGTGAAAGTTGCTGCCAAATGTGTAGCTCTGTCATGTCGGAAGCTATGAGGATTCACTTTTTTTTCGATGCCTGCTTTTTCAGCACATCTATTAAACACATTAGTTAATGCAGTTACTGACATCTTATTGCATTTTTTATCCAAAGTGCACCACAAGGGAGATTCCCTATCGTTCTTTTTAGGATGATCTTCAACCCATGCTCTTAAATATGGAGCTGAAAAAATAATTCTTACTCTTCTAGCCCCTGTTTTACCTTCTGGAAAGGTAATCACTGCACCATTTTCATCGAATACTACATGTTTAAGCTTGGCTGCGAGTTGTTCTCCTCTTCTTGCACCTGTTTCATAAAAACATGCTATGATAGATCTATCACGACTATTATTAGCTGCTTCTATCAATTGAACAATTTCTTCTTTGGTTTTAATATCTTCAGGTAATTTCTTTCCTCTCAGCCGCTTACACTTTATTTGTACATAGAGCTCAGGTTTATTACACCATCTGAGATACTTTTTGAAGGATACTTTTCGAGTTTCCTTTGTAGATTCGGAATATTTCTTCTCATTACCGCTGCGTGATATGTATGTAAAATTTTCTAAAGAATCAAAGAATGTATACAAATCATCTTCTGTCAGATTGCATAATTCACAGTTATTTAGAGCTTTAGCAACCCATACCATGTTTTCCATGTGGTTAAGAGCAGTACGTTCTGAATTGCCTTCATGCCTTAAAAAACGAAAATACTTTTGAAGGATACAACGATTAGATTCCTTGATTTCTTCAGATTTGAGAAAAGCTTCAGCATCAGCTAAGTTAAACATACTAAGTATATGCACTTCTTAGTATTTAATGTATAGGGTTCATAATTTGTGTGCCTCAGGACTCATAGGGTTCATCACTGTTCAGAAAACAAGCTCATCACAGGCACACATTATACATTATTCATCAATCGCATCCTTAATTTCTTTTGCTAGATCCATAGCTGCTTGTTTGGGATCATCGGCCAGATAGATGCTCCGACCGACAATTACCCAGTCGGCTCCGGCTTTGATGGCATCGGCGGCACTGCCACCCTGGGCACCCACCCCCGGAGATATGATGGCTATATCATTTCCGATAATACCGCGGATCTTCTGTACACGTTCAGGACGCGTAGCCGGTGCAACAACTCCTGCGACCTTTGCATTTGATGCCATCTGTGCCATATCCTCTGCTACCCTTTGCATGAAATCAAGAGCTCCGGGATGGCTCATCTCAGTAACTACGTATATACCGGCTCCATGCACTTCAGCAACTTCCACACACATCCTGAGGCTGTCAGAACCAGTGAATCCATGCACAATCACTGCATCTGCTCCTGCCCTGAAAACCTGTTCACAGATCAGGAGGTCGGTATTAGGTATGTCAGCCACCTTGAAATCTGCTATCACAGGTACCATTTCTGCAATTTCACCTATGATGTCTTTGCCTGTTGCCAGGACAAGAGGATATCCAATCTTGATGGCATCCACATGGCCTTTTACACTTTGAGCTATTTTAAGTGCCTGTTGTCTGTCCGTAACATCCAGGGCAAGTATGAGTCGTGTATCCTTTATCATGCATATCACTTTTTATATAATCTCTAAGCTTTAGCCAGCCTGCTTCTTACAGCTGCCACAAGCAGAGGCAAAGTAATGGTCGCATCAGAGTGGACAGTGACCGAACGGGCATTCTCACTTACCTTACCCCACGACCGTGCCTCGTCAAGTGTGGCACCACTTAAACCGCCGGTCTGGGGTGTATCCATGGTAAGCTGTATAGCATATTCGAATTCCTGATGTGTCACGAGCATGGACTGGAAAATGTAGTTCTTGGGAACTCCACCGCCGACCAGCAATGCACCCGGGTTCTTTGCTTCATAGCAGATATCGATGATCTCCCTCATATCAGCGAATGCATCTACATTAAGAGTATGCATCTGTTTGTACAGCCAGGCTTGCAGCCCTATCATTGAATCCTGTATGGCAGGACAATACACAGGCACATTCATATCCGCAGCAGTGCGTAATATGGAATTCTTATCATCGATGTTATTACCAATATGTGTCATAAATTCCCTGATGGATATGGTCCTGTCCCCTATATCAGAGAATATGGCTTGCATCTTCTCTTCGAAATCCGTGAAATGATGTTCAGGCAGAAACACATCATAGATGCGGTTGATCTCCTGATGCTTGAGTTCCAGATCATCTGTCTGCTCGGTACCTTTGTAATGATGCAGACCCATGGATTCTACTACCTCGTGCACCATATTTGCTCCTGTAGTGACCAGTACATCTATGTAGCCATCCCTTATCAGATCAGCTACTATAGCTCTCATGCCAGCTGGTACCATGGCTCCGGCAAGCCCGAAGAAACTGGTGCTCTTGTTACTTAACATCTCATAATAGATATCAGCTGCATCAGCTATTCGGCCTGCTCCAAAAGCACAGCCATCCAGCGCATGTATAAGTTCATCCACACTCATGCCAGCGGTGATCCTGGCCTGGTTAATAGGATTTTGTAGATTTTTTTCTATTGAATGATGATCCATTTAGAAGACCTTCTTTTAGTGAGTTTACGGCATTCATGTGTTTTAAGGTTTCATCATATATATTCTACTCATACCTGCACAATTTAAAATGCATTATTGCCATATTCAAAGCAAAACATCTCGCACGTAAAAATGACAATAGATATCAAACCCATATTCAATGAACCTGCACTTGTTGTAGAAAATGAAGTAAGCTCGCTGGTGATAGCCGATATACATCTGGGAATAGAGTGGGATCTATACACCAGCGGTTTTTCCATACCCAGTCATATGCAAAAAGGACTTGACCGTATTCTGGGATATGTAAAATCTGTAAACCCTGACAGAATAATACTGCTGGGAGACGTCAAACACAATGTTCCTCAGATATCCTGGCAGGAAAGGGATGAACTTCCCTATTTTCTGAGTACCCTGGCAGAGCATGCACATGTGGACATCCTTCCAGGTAATCATGATGCAGGAATAGAGTTTCTTCTTCCTGGTGGAAAGGATGTACAGTTGCATTCTTCCAGAGGTGCTGTCATAGATAGCGTAGGGTACTTCCACGGTCATACCTGGCCAGCTCCTGAACTGCTTGAAGCTGAGTATATCATAACAGCCCACAACCATCCTACGATCCGTTTCACAGACCCCCTTGGCCATACGGTAACAGAATCTGCATGGGTGCGCACCCGGCTGAAAAAAGAGGTATTGCAGGCACATTACAGTAGCATGGAACTGAACGAGGCGTGGAAGAACCCAAGGATATTCATATTACCGTCTTTCAACGAACTATGCGGAGGCATTGCATTCAATGAGTCAATGGAAGATGACCTGTTAGGTCCGATATTTTCATCCGGGGGAATGGAACTGGATAATGCAGAGATCTACCTGCTGGATGGAACAAAGCTGGGGCTTTTGAAAAATGTGCGCAAATTGAACGGTCCGAAAAAAGAACGTAAGGGAAAAGGTAAGGGACGCAGATGAGCTTTGAAAACTTATTCGATGCTTTTGATCCGAAAATTCAGGATACTTTGATGAAACTTGGGTTCAAGGCACCTACAGAACCCCAGGAAAAAGCCTTCCCCCATATGCTGAAAGGAGAACATACTTTTCTAATAGCTCCCACAGGCTCAGGAAAAACGGAATCTGCAGTACTGCCTATCTTTAATAGCATCCTTGCGAGATCCCTTGAAGAAAGAAAGGGCATATCTGCACTGTACATCACACCCCTGAGGGCATTGAACAGGGATATGCTCTCGCGCATACAATGGTGGGGCAGGGAGTTGGGTATCGATGTGCAGGTCCGACATGGAGATACACCGCGTAACGAACGTCAAAAACAGTCACGCAGACCACCGGACCTTTTGATCACAACACCTGAAACCTTACAGGCAATGTTCACAGGCAGGTTGCTGCGGGAAAGCCTGGGATATGTGAAACATGTAGTTGTGGATGAGATACATGAACTGGCAGCTTCAAAAAGAGGAGCACAGCTTGCTATAGGCCTTGAAAGGCTTGTGGAGCTTGCAGGTGAATTTCAGAGAGTTGGACTTTCTGCCACTGTAGGCAATCCCGAAGAAGTTGCAAGTTTCCTTGCAGGAGCAGAGAGAAATGTAGTTGTCTTGCAGGTCATCATGTCCAAACTCCTGGAATTCGATGTAGTACGTCCGCAGATAGCACCAGAGGATACGGAGATCTCCCAGATGATCGGATGTGATATTGAGTTTGCTGCACATCTGAGATACATCTGTGATATAGTACAAAGACATGAATCAACTCTTATTTTTGTCAATACCAGACAAAGCGCAGAAGCTTTGGCATCGGGTTTCAGGATAATGGGTGAGTCCATTGGGGTACATCATGGATCCCTGTCTGTGGAAGCACGTATCGAAGCGGAGGAGTCCTTCAAAGCAGGAGATATAAGAGGCCTTATATGTACATCTTCCATGGAACTCGGAATTGATATTGGTAAGGTGGACCATGTTGTGCAGTATGGATCTCCGAGGCAGGTTTCGAGGCTTTTACAAAGAGTTGGGCGTGCAGGACACCGGATACATGAGATATCCAGAGGAACTATTCTTGCAGTTGGACAGGATGATGTTGCGGAAAGCATGATGATCGTAATGCATGCTCTTGAAGGAAAAGCCGAAAAGATATCAGTACAGACCGGGGCTCTGGATGTGCTGGCCAATCAGATATCCGGAATGGTAATTGATTTCGGAGAACTTGATATATCCCGCCTGTACTCGATCTTCAAAAGAGCCTATCCCTTCCATGAACTAACCCTGAAGGAACTGGAAAGGGTTGTGGAACAGGTAACAGAGTACAGACTGGTGTGGAGGGAAGAAGGATCAAGCATACTGGGCCGAAGGCGCAAGAGCTGGCAGTATTATTATGAAAACCTGTCCATGATACCTGATGAAAGAAAATATGAGGTCCTGGATATGGTTTCCGGCAGACCGGTGGGAATGCTGGATGAGGCTTTTGTTATTACTTACGCAGCTCCTGGTGCTGTGTTCATCACCAAGGGTGACATGTGGAGAGTAGTGGACATGGACACTGAAAAGAACAGGATAAAAGTAGAACCTGTCAAAGCAAAGGGTGAGATACCCAGCTGGGTGGGAGAAGAAATACCTGTGCCTTTTGATGTAGCTCAGGCAGTTGGCAAGCTGCGCGCTTTCATCCGGGATTCACTTATTAAGGGTATGCAGAGGGAGGAAATAGCAGAAGACATTATGCGCGAGTATCATGTTGACATGGCAGGTGCTTCAGAAGTGATCTTACTTGTGGCTGAACATGTGGAAGCAGAACTCAAAGTGCCGGATGATAAAACATTGGTCATTGAAAGCGATGATGATGCGGTGATCATTAATGCGTGTTTTGGACATAATACCAATGAAACTTTAGCCAAAGTGCTGACAGCATTGCTTGCAGCACGCTTTGGCAGCAGCGTGGCACAGGAAGTGGACCCTTACCGTATACGCCTCCAGGGGCCACGGAGGCTGAAACCTGCAGATATCAGGTCAATGATGATTGAGATTGGACCTGATCACATTGAACCTATCATAGAGATGACCCTTAAGAACACATCTCTTATGAAGTGGAAAATGGTGCATGTTGCAAGGAAATTCGGAGCGCTGAGCAAAGATCTGGATTACGACAGGATCAGTATGAAAAAACTTCTTGAGATATACAAAGGCACTTCTATGTATGATGAGGTGATCCGGGAGATCCTGCATAATATGCTGGATGTGGACTCAGCCCGAGAGATCTTATCCCAGATATCGGCAGGTGAGATCCAGATAGAGATCAGCACCTCAACGCCTATCGGCTCGTCTGGATTCTCTATGAAACGTGATCTGGTAGCCCCGGAAAAAGCAGACAGATCGATAGTTCTTGCCCTTAAAGAACGCATCATGCAGGATAATATTATATTGTTCTGCATACATTGTAAAAAATGGGTATCCCACAGGAAAGTTATGAATGTACCGGATGATATCACATGCCCTGTATGTGGATCAAAAATGGTGGCTGCCCTTAAACCATGGGAAGAGGAAGAGATAAAACTTGTGAAGAAGCATGCTGGCTCTGCTTCCGTTGAAGAAATAAAACGTATCAAGAGAGTATATAGGAATGCTAATTTTGTAAGGTCTCATGGAAAAAAAGCTGTCATTGCACTTGCTTCCAGAGGTGTTGGTCCTGAAATTGCATCCCGCATCATACAGAAAAACAGGCATGATGAGGAAGATTTCTACAGAGATATCCTGGGAGCAGAGCGCAATTATGCCAAAACGAAGAGGTTCTGGGATTGATAATAGCAGATAAATGCTCTTATTCACATGTAAACAAAATAGATTTTATAAGCATATTGTTCAATTTTTGGGCAGAAGTGTATATTTGGTCTGGTATAAAGCATTATTCCCAATAGTTTTATATTTGATGTATTGCAAATTCTGGTGACTAACTCTTTAATTGGAGAGAAGGATTAATTATGAGCGACTTAAACATGAAGGAAAGGTTTTTAAAAGCATTGAAATGTGAGGAAGTTGACAAAGTCCCAGCTCTGTCCGTTACACAGACCGCTATTGTCGAGCTCATGGACAAGACAGGCGCTGCATGGCCTGAAGCACACAGCGATGCAGAACTTATGGCAAAACTCGCATACGCCTCATACGAGGAATGTGGCCTTGAGGGCGTAAGGGCACCATACTGTCTTACAGTTCTTGCTCAGGCAATGGGCTGTGAGGTCAACATGGGTACAAAGAACAGACAGCCATCTGTTACAGCCCATCCATACCCGGACAGTGTCGCAAACCTGAAGATGCCTGAGAACCTTCTTGAACAGGGCAGGATCCCTGTTGTGCTGGAAGCAATGAAGATACTCAAAGAAAAAACTGATGGAAAGGTTCCTGTAATAGCAGGTATGGAAGGACCTATCACCCTTGCATCAGACCTCTGCGGTGTCAAAAGGTTCATGAAATGGTCCATAAAGGACAAGGCTTCATACGACGCTATACTCGACTTCGCAACTGAAGCATGCATTGCATACGCAAATGCTCTGGCAGATGCAGGTGCAGATGTTATCAGCGTCCCAGACCCAGTAGCTTCTCCTGACCTCATGGCACCAGCTGCCTTTGAAGCAGATCTTAAGCCAAGGCTTCAGAAATTCTCAGCAGCAGTGAAGATCCCAATGGTCCTCCACATCTGCGGTGATGTCACACCAATCATTCCAGCAATGGCTGACTGCGGTTTCGCTTCAATCAGTATCGAAGAGAAGGTAAAGGATATGGCAGGCGCAAAGGCAAAGGTTGCAGGCAAAGTATCCATTTGCGGAAACGTGTCAAGCCCCTTTGTTCTGCTTCAAGGTACACCTGAAAAGGTAAAGGAAGCAGTTACAACTGCTCTTGAGGCAGGAGTAGATGTACTTGCACCTGGCTGCGGTATCGCACCGGACACCTCTGTTGCCAACCTTAAGGCAATGGTCGAAGCAAGAGATGCATTCTACAAGTAAACCCATTCCCTATATGTGGTCTTCATGACCACATACCTTTCTTTTTTAAATGTATTTGCATTTTACTTATTAGTCTAACATTTACTTAAAAACCATACTCCCGTTCAAAATATCAATTATCAGAGATAAGTGAACTATTATGAAATTCAGCCTTGGAATTGATGCCGGAGGAACATATACAGATGCAGTCCTTGTAAGAGATACTGATGGTTCTATTGTGGCTACAAGTAAGGCTCTTACTACCTACCCTGATATCATAATAGGAATCCGCGATGCTATCGACGGCCTTCGAACTGATGATCTGGATAAAGTAAGCCTTGTATCTGTTTCAACCACACTTGCAACTAATACAGTGCTTGAAGGAACAGGAAGTCCGGTTGCTCTGATCTTGGTAGGTGATCATCCAACCAAAGGAACACATCCTGCAAAACATTATACAGTAGTATCGGGCGGCCACACGTTCGATGGAGAAGAAACGATACCTCTTGACATAAATGCGGTAAAAGATTTTGCTTTGAGAGTAAAAGGATCAGTATCCGCCTTTGCTGTATCTTCTTTTTTTAGCATCCGAAATCCTGAGCACGAACTTGCCATAAGGGACATTGTAAATGATGTCACCGGATTACCGGTCGCATGTGGTCACGAACTATCCCAGGATCTTGGCGCTTATGAAAGAGCTGTCACTGCAGCGCTTAACGCCCAGCTTTTGCCTATTTGCAGCAGTTTTATAAGCTCGATGATCAACGAGATAAAAAGAAGGGAAATGAAAGCAAGGCTGATAATGCTGAAATGCGATGGAACCGTGATCGGTATAAATGAAGCACTGAAAAAACCTATTGAATCGATCTTTTCAGGCCCTGCAGCAAGTCTTGTTGGTGCTTCTTATCTATGCAACCTGGATACATGTACAGTGGTCGATGTAGGGGGAACCAGTACGGATGTATCAAGCGTCATAAAGGGTGTACCGGAGCTCACTGACACCGGTGCGATCGTGGGAGGCTGGAAGACAAGGGTAAGAGCTACAAGGATGGAAACCTCGGCACTTGGAGGCGATAGTCAGGTATGGGTAAAAAGTAAGCATATCTTCATTGGTCCCAGAAGGGTCATACCTCTATGCCTTGCAGCAGAAAGATATCCAGCGTTCATTGAAAAACTGAAGAAATGCCTGATACCTTCCCGTAGTTCATTGGACATGAACATTCAGCCAGCAAGGCTGTACGTGAGGACAGGTTTTGCTCCGATAGAGCTAGATGAATTTGAAACCGAAGTACTGGCTGCTATAAGAAATGAGCCATTGATTCTTGAAGAGATTGCATCTTCCTCTCGTAAATATCCTTCCTCGGTCATACTTGATAGCCTTATAAGTAAAAGACTGATACAGCCAATTAGCTTTACCCCCACCGATGCGTTGCATATACTTGGTGAATATACCCGCTGGAACGTGGAAGCCTCGTTGATAGGAGCAAGTCAATTGTCCCGCCTTGCTAAAATGGATGCTGTGGAATTTGCAGTTGCCGTAAAAGAGAAAATGGCACATAGCATTGCATTTGATCTGATGTCGTTCCTGCTGAAGAATGTCGATAGAAAAGGAATAGAGCAGATAGTCAATGGTGACTTCCCCGCTCGTTTCAAGCTCGATATTCCGGTAGTGATGTTAGGAGGACCAGTCGCTTCATTTGAAGACGACATTTCAAGGATAGTGGATGCCGATATCCAGATACCGGAACATGCAGCGGTTGGTAATGCAGTTGGTGCTCTGTTTGGAAAAGGTATCAAAAGAGTTGAAATGTTTATCAGACCCTTCTCAGTGTCAGAACCTGATAGAAACTACTTGGTTTTTTCTCCTTTGGGAAGACACAAGCTGGAAACCTATAGTGATGCCCTTGACTATGCAAAGGCACTTGGAAATAAAATTGCAAATGAGTATATGGATGATTGTGGAGTCAGCAAACACAATATGGAAATAGAATTCTCTCAGCAAACTTTTTCTCCTGAGGACTGGAAACATGCTCCTCTTGAAACAAGAATTGTAATTATGGCTGTAGGTTATCCTAAAAAACAGAGTAATTGACAATAACAATTTAATCTGGAATAAACTTTTCTTTAATGGAAAACAGCATCAGCTATAGAACGAGTTGTAGCGAAAAAAAAGAAAAAAAGAAAGGAACTTCAAGTTTAGAACTTGTAGTTCTCTTCTGGTCTGAATACTTTTACTTCTGACTTGTACAGGGCCATCATGTCGCTCATGAACTTGTCTGGTTCGTCTGTGAGCGCATTAATTGCCTTCTCTGCGTCTGCAAGTGCATTTATCTCGAAGCGGGACATCTGCAGCTTACCCTCGGTCTTTGCAGCATTCAGGATATTTACTGTCTCAACTGCAGCAGCTTTTGAACGCAGGTACAGGTCGTTTCCGTTCTTGGCTATTGCCTGGCCTACCTTGTATGCGTTGTCGTATGCAAGCACATATCCCTGTGGGTCTCTATACTTGTCAGACAGGCACATCATGTCACGGAGCACTTTTCCGTTTCCGGTGTTGAGTGCGACGTTCATGAGAGCTGCATCCATACTCAGGGTCTGTGCCCAGCACTGGACAGAAGTACCACCGAACTCACCGTGGTATTCGACAGATTCGTTGGACCACAAGTCACATACCTGCATTGTCAGGTTACCCATGACATCAGCATGTGCGCATGTTGCGGACTTTCCTTCCTGAGCTATTGGTACACCAGCTATGGACTTTACGATAGTGTTCTCGTATCCACAGTCCTTACCTGGACCTTTCGCACCGGCTTCATATCCAACAAGTGTCCTTCCTGCAGAGATGGTCCTTGCAATGATTGCCAGGGTGTGAGCAAGGTTCTTGTCAAGCAGTCCACCTGCAATGAACATTGCAGTGTTTGCCTGCGAACAGTCTGTGTCACCTGCTGGTATTACACCCTTCTTCTGGGCGATCTTTGCAATGTCCTGCCAGATCATGCCCATGTCAAGGGAGCCGAGGCATCCGATTGAGTAGATCAGGCCTGGTACATCGTTTCTCAGGATCGCGTAGTCGAGGACTTCTTTTCCACCCATTGTTTCAATGGACAGGAAGTCTGCCCCGCCTTCTGCAACTGCTTCGAAGGATTCCATGAGAGTGTCGTACTTTGCGCCGATGAGGGCAAGGTAGTCGCGTTCTTCACGGATGTCACCAGGGGTGTGCCTGAGAGCGCACTTTATACCATACTCTTCATAGTATTCTTCCAGGATGGTCTTCTGAACATGAGCGATCTCGCCTCCCCATGCAGGGTTGTTGGTCATCTGCTCGACATGTTCTGTTTCAAGGGAGATAGATGGGAATCCGATCTGTACAGCCCTTGCCATGATGTCGGTAGTAAGCCTGCGGTATTCGCTAATGAGCTTCTCTTTGGACTGACCAGCCTCTGGCCTTGGTGCATAGTTAACCTCGGCTGTAACATAGCCGGCACCAACTTCCAGACCTAACTTTGCCTTTACAGGGTGCTTTGCGTTACCGAAGAGCATGTCGTCGGCCTTGCTGTATGCCATTTCAGTGTATCTTTTTATTGCCATTATTGTCACCTCATTTAATGCATATGGAAGTGTTCCTTCAGCTGCTTCAAGCTCTTTCCTGCAAGGATTGCATCTGCCATCTGTGGGGCATTTGCGGCTTCCTCACCATAGACACCAAGCTCGTATGTGACTACGAAGTCCTGGTTCACAGCTCCGCCACCACACTGGAATGGCACCTTTATACCAGCTTCAAGGAGCCTGTCATTGATTTCCTTAAAGGCATACATGGTTGTGGTCATAAGTGCTGTACCTGTGAGCATCATTGGCTTCTCTTTCTTGACAGCTGCAATGACCTCATCTACTGGAACATCACGTCCAAGGTCAACTACCGCGTAACCTCCTGCTCGTAACAGAGCTGCGACGATGGTCTTACCTATGTCGTGAACATCTCCTTCTGCAACGTGACAGACGATCGTACCCTTTGGAGTTGGGGCTGATCCGGATTTCTCTTTACAGTATTCGATACCTGCAAGCATTGCATCAGCAGACATCATAACATTTGGCAGGAAAATTACACCAATGTCGTACATATCTGTCACAATCTTCATGCCTGGCATCAGGACGTCGTCGATCATTTTTATTGGGTCTGCACCAGCGGCAACAGCCTTTTCCAGACCTGCGACCACATCGTCCTCTTCACCCTCAAAAATTGCCTTGGCAATTGATTTGGCTGGCTCGTCTTTTGGATATTTCTCGGCGGCCATGTCCTCAGGTGTCTGTGCCTTCTCCATTTGCACATTGTACCTAATTAGTATTTTACTGGGGTCTAAATCCATTTATTTACCTCCTTATTGTCTTGTTGCATGCATGAACGCATTGCAACTTAAACATGTGGCAGTCAGACAACAGGCTGATCAAGTTGTAATGAGATCTCTCTTCTTACAACTAACATTTTCCACCTGTTTTTCTTCTTTCCACATAAAGAAGTATCATTATCCCACTTATAAGTATTACGGTTAAAGCCTGTGTTGCAACCATATTTTAAACCACTATATTGAATAAAAATAATATAAATTTTTTTTTAAAAATTGAGATAAAGAATAAAAAGGTATAATATTAAATAATACCCCAAAAGGCTTAGAAAAATATATAGACACCTAATAAAGCGGTAAATCTTTTTTAAAGCTGTAATATGGTTTAATTTTTTAAAAAAGGTAATATTAAACTTTTGTTGGTACTATTTACATTTATTTTGTAGAATATATATATTTATTAAGAAATTGATATGCTTTGCCTATATATATGCAATCTGAATAAATATCAAATGTAGCTAAATTTACATTGACGGATACAGTGAAAAAAATATTGGTACACCATCGAAATTTAGCTGCAGAAGGAAGGCCATACCAAAAGAATTATATAATACATTCTTTTTGCTTCGTCTTTACGGATATAAAAAACCCATATAAAAAAGTAAAGGTATGAATACAGACAGTTTCTCTGTTTTTCTAATGCAAAACACATAAAAAAAGAATGTTATGAGCTTATAATTGTGCTAGTAGAACATTATAGGCTCAAAGAAACGTGATGCTGATGCCTGTCACTTTTTTTATGGATTTTTATGTCTTTTAAGGCAAAAGCTTCAACAACACTGGAGTCAACAAGGTCTATCAAAGCCATTTTATCAATGTTGGAAACAGCGGATAATATTTTGAACCTTGGAACCTCGGTCTTGGAACTAATTAGTTCCATGACTGGTTCCTCGTAATGGGCCGTAATGTTCATTTTCACGGTCTCACTACCATTTTCCAGGAACATCTTGATGTGACCAACAAACTCCGGGCTGTGCTCCAGCACCCTGGATTTGATCAAATCCATTGTCTCCTTTACAACTGTCCTGGCAACATCCGGGAGTATATTACCATCGTCTACAATGAACTCAGTTGCATAACTGCTGATCCCTGAAGCTTCTATGGAATCCATGCTCTCATCAGCAACCAGTTCCCCTTCAATGGCCTGCAGCTCCGGACTTACGGTACGAAGCTCACCTGCAGTTTTTCCGGCTGTATCTTCTTCTAATAGCAGCTTGATAAAATTGTACCAATGCTCATCATTTAACTTTGTGGATAGCTGAATGACCTTGGCTTTGGGATTAAGTTGCTGCACTGATGCCTCAATTATAGGGACCTGACGTGGTTCCATAAGATCGATCTTATTGATCCCCAAAACCTCAGCATCAATGATCTGCCGCATGGAGAAATGCCTAACTTCTTTCATAAGCTGCTTGAACCTGCTGCCATCAATGAGTGTGACCAGTGGTGCAACTATCGTATCTTTGATGTTCATTAACTCTATATCATTCTTGATGACCTGAGGGAAAGCGATACCTGTTGGTTCTATCAGTAAGATATCGGGCTGGAAATCCTTCATGAGCTGAGAGATCGTAATTTTCATGTTCACTTTAAGGGTACAGCAGATGCACCCGTTGGTGAGTTCCGTAGTCTCCAACCCATACTTGGAGATAACATCTCCATCGATACCAATCTCACCTATCTCATTCACGATAATGGCGACCTTTTTACCCTGCGCACTGAGTTCTGTACCAAGTCTTATAAGAGTGGAAGTCTTGCCACTGCCCAGAAATCCACCTATTACTATTGCTCTCATTGAAATACCATCCATAAAAAAGAAAAAAGGAGATTCAAATCTCCATTACCTTCAGGTTCTTCCACTGGAATTTATCCGGCGGGCATGCTCTGATGCACCGCTTGCAATTTGATCCATCACACAGATCAGATCTTATCATCACAACGCCTTCATCATCGATGGAAATAGCATCAGTTGGACATACCTTGATACATTTCTGGCACTCCGGGCAGTCCACTTTCATAGTGAGATAAGTGCCCACCTGTTCCAGCACTTCAAGACCTTCCTCTCCCAGCACAG
>CAZAMM010000016.1:0-35391 GCA_964486435.1 uncultured Methanosarcinales archaeon
CCACAGAGAACCTGCAGGCAATGGTAGAGATGGCAAAAGCACACAAATATTGAACATTTTATTTTAAATATTTGA
This sequence comes from uncultured Methanosarcinales archaeon, assembly GCA_964486435.1. Taxonomy (GTDB): domain Archaea; phylum Halobacteriota; class Methanosarcinia; order Methanosarcinales; family Methanosarcinaceae; genus Methanomethylovorans. The sequence continues at coordinate 76 of CAZAMM010000016.1, forward strand.
TTTGTGGGGAGAATAATACCCTTATATTTCCCCTCTATTATTTTATGTTCATTGTAGATTTACTAAACTATATATACTGTAAATTTTAACTTAACCTCGCATGTCCTCTCAGGAATACAATTTCTCAGATTTTGCAGATCTTCCTTCCCTGCTCAAAAAGCAAGGTTATAGCCTTGCAGGGAATCATTCGGCTGTGAAGACTTGTCTATGGCTTCGCAGAGCAATGAGAGAGGAAGGTAAATGCTACAAAGCTTCCTTCTACGGAATCGAATCCCATAGGTGTCTTCAGATGACCCCGACCCTTATGTGTAATCAGAGATGCTTGCACTGCTGGCGCCCTGTAGAAGTAGACGCACCTGCACCTGAAGAGTGGGATTCTCCATCGGAAATTGTGGGGTCATGTATAAAATCTCAGAGAAAGTTAATCTCAGGTTTTGGTGATGCTGACCACAGAGAGCTATGGTTAGAAGGCAATGAACCCAGGCATGTTGCCATATCTCTATCAGGCGAACCTACAATGTATCCTTATCTTAAAGAACTCGTGGAAGAGTTCAAAAATCAGGGATTAACAACTTTTGTGGTCAGTAATGGGACTAATCCTGAAATGATGCGTCGTATAGATCCTTCGCAGCTTTATATGAGCCTGGATGCACCTGATAAAGAAACCTATGATAAGGTATGTCGTCCCAGATCCTCCGAATTATGGAACAAGCTTAACGAATCTCTTGAAATATTGAGAAATAAAGAGACAAGAACAGTAATACGCATCACTCTCATAAAGGGAGTTAATATGTTCCAGCCACAAGGTTATGCTGAACTTATAAGGAAAGCTTATCCTGATTACGTGGAAGTAAAGGCTTATATGCACTTGGGTTTTTCAAGGAACCGTCTGCCTCGGGAAGCAATGCCGTCACATGAAGAAGTTTTGGATTTTTCCAGACAAATAGCGGATTATCTGGGTTATGCGGTCGCTGATGATGTTGAGATCAGCAGGGTCGTATTGCTTTCAAGAGATGGTTCTGTTTCTCTTCTCAAATAGCATCTGTTATCTTTCGGCAGGCATCAATACCTATCATAATCTATATTTATCTCTAGACCTACATAAAGACAAATTCTAAATTGATATTATCTGATTTCAATCTTATCACGGAGTATTTACACAATGACAGAACAATCTGCTCATAAGAAGTATGAATTCAAAAAGAAATTGGAGGAACTGAGGATCAAGAAAGGTCGTGGAACAGAACTTATTTCTCTATATATCCCTCCCGACAAGCAAATATCTGACATAACCTCACAGCTCAAAGGAGAACATGGACAGGCGGCAAACATTAAGTCCAAGCTCACAAAGGATAATGTGCAGGGTGCTATAGAATCCTTGCTTGCAAGGCTCAGATATGTAGAAGTTCCAGAAAACGGTATTGTTTTCTTTACAGGTGCTGTTGACATCGGTGCTAATAAAACCAATATGGAAACCACTATTGTAGAACCTCCTCAGCCAATAGTGACATACAGATATCACTGTGACTCCAGTTTTTACCTTGAGCCTCTTGAGGAAATGCTTAAGGATGCGAAGACCTATGGATTGCTGGTATTGGATAGGCGTGAGGCAGCTGTGGGCTTACTCGTGGGTAAGCATATCGAGGCTAATAGAACCCTTACTTCTACTGTACCGGGGAAACAGCGAAAAGGTGGCCAGAGTGCTCACAGATTCCAGCAGTTGAGGCTCATTGCTATCCATGAATTCTATAAGCGTATAGGCGATGCTGCAAGTGAAGTGTTCATGGCAGTGGACCAGAAGAATTTCGAAGGTATACTTATAGGTGGTCCTTCTCCTACCAAGGAAGAGTTCGAATCAGGAGAGTTCCTGCATCATGAGTTGAGGAAGAAGATACTTGGTCTTTTTGACGTTGCCTATACTGATGAATCCGGCCTTCCGGAGCTTGTCAATGCAGCAAGCGATAAATTATCTGATATAGATCTCATTGCCGAAAAAAAACTCATCCAGCGCTTCTTCACAGAATTAGTTTCTGATTCAGGTAAAGCAGCCTATGGAGAGGAGTCTGTCAGGGCTAATCTCAATATAGGTGCGGTGGAAGTTCTCCTCATATCTGAGGATCTCAGGGCAGAACGATTGACGATCAGGTGTCCAAATGGGGATCATGAGGCAAAACTCACAAAAGCCTTCAAGCCCGGAGAGGATAATTATGTACCAGGTCCTTGTCCTGTTTGTGGTTATTCCATGGAAGTCGTTGAAAAAACAGATATTGTAGATGAGCTTTCTGAGATGGCGGATCAGATGAACACTCAGGTGGAATTCATTTCAACTGACTTTGATGAAGGTTCACAACTTATGAATGCTTTTGGTGGCCTGGTTGCTATATTAAGGTTTGGTACGGGTGTATAAAGGCGGGTGGTGTCTATGTATCTGGATTTCAGAGAACAGGTTGAAACATTATTAAATGAAACTCTTTCCCAACTTGGGATCGAAGCTGCAGACCTTGAACTTGAGCCATCCAAGCATGCAGATCTGGCGTCAAAAGTTGCTTTCAGGATCGCGTCCAGAGAAAAGAAGAATCCTAAGGAGTTGGCGGAAACCATAGTTCAAACCGCCAATGCCAATATCTCCAAGTTTCCCCTCATTGGTGAAATGCGGGCTATGGGTCCATATATCAATATAAGCACTTCCAGGAACTATATAGAAGAAACATTTTCAAGAATAAGGAATGAAGATACATCTTTTGGAGGAGGTTTCTGTGAAGGTCGAATCCTTCTTGAACACACCTCTGCAAATCCCAATGGGCCACTGCATGTGGGTCATATAAGGAATTCTGTAATTGGTGACACATTGGTACGTATTCTCAGGAAAGCGGGTTATAATGTTGAAACCCAGTATTATGTGAACGATATGGGACGTCAGATAGCTATTGTTTCCTGGGCTCTTTCCCATTTCGAGTTCGATACATCAAAAAAATCAGATCATTCCATAGCAGATGTTTACATTAAGGCCAACGCTGAGCTTGGAGAAGACCCAGCAAAGGTAGCAGAGATAGACAGGCTTATGCAGCTTGTGGAAAGAGGGGATGAACCTACTATAAAAAGCTTTAACGAAGCTGTTTCCCTAGCCCTTGAAGGTATAAGAACCACTCTTCTGCGCATGAACATACACCATGATAGTTTTCCTTACGAGTCGGCTTTTATAAGGTCGGGTGCTGTTACAAGGATAGTCGACGAGATAAAAGCCACTGGCCGTACAACTGTAGATGACGGAGCTCTTGTGTTGGATCTGGAAGATTATGGTTTTGAGAAGAAACTGGTGGTGCAGCGTTCAGATGGTACTTCTTTATACTCAACAAGGGATCTGGCATACCATGAGTGGAAGGGGGAAAGAGCCGATCGCATGATCAATATTCTGGGAGCTGATCATAAACTTATTTCAGGCCAGTTAAAGGCCACCCTCAATCTTCTGGGCAAACCCGAACCAGAAGTGGTTATTTTTGAGTTTGTCTCTTTGCCCGAAGGTTCCATGAGTACCCGCAGAGGTAAATTCATTTCTGCAGATGAGTTATTGGATCAGGTGGAAGAACAGGCTTTTATTGAAGTTGACATGCGCAGGCCAGAGATGCCCGAGGATTTCAAAAAGAAAGTGGCAAGGATTGTTGGTATTGGTGCTGTCAGATATGATGTTATTCGGGTATCACCGGAAAAATCTACGGTGTTCAACTGGAAAGAGGCTCTTGACTTCGAAAAACAAGGTGCACCGTTCATCCAGTACTCACATGCCAGAGCATGCAGTATATTGAAAAAAGCCCAGGAAGAAGGGCTCTGGAATGAGGCTTTTGATACGGATCCTTCAATGCTTGTAGAGGATACGGAAGTGGAATTGATAAAGAAAATGGCTGTTCTTGATAGCATCATAGAGCAGTGTGCAAGAGAGTTAAAACCACACACAATGGCTATATATTCCAGAGAGCTTGCAGAAGCTTTTAACCAGTTCTATCGCTTTGTGCCAGTAATAAATATCGATGACACCAAACTAAGAGCTACAAGGCTTGGGTTGGTTGACTGTGCACGCATCACATTGGCGATTTCATTAGAAACTCTAGGTATCGATGCCCCAGAGTCTATGTGAATTCTTTACAATATATATTGAACACTGCTTTCTTTCAGACTCTGCAGTGTAATATTGAATAGCAGCAGCAGATTCCCTTCGAGGAATAATACATCATTGTTGCTGCGATCTTTTTTTGTTGCAAACAGCACAGTGAATTCGAGATCCCTTTCAGCTGCTATCTGCACACTGCGATAAGGATCTTCAGATGCAGCAGTTTCTCCCCAAATAGTTCTTTCTAGATTTTTCATATCAAGATATTTGTCTGTCCAGCCTATGAGGGCACTGGTATACTTTTCTGATAACTTCATGTGACTGATCACACTAGAAGCGTTTTCTTTATTGTCCATGCATATGGCAATGGAGCATGCCATATTATCACCCCTGGTGCTATAGTATGTTCTCTACTATCTAATCTGGTATGATTCTATTTATACACATCATTGTATTTATATTTATACTATGATTAATATAATTGGTGATGGCAAGTGAGCCATAACTTGTTATTTTTATACTGATTGCGTAAACTATTTAAAATAGAATCTCTCAAAACCTTAATAAGGGAAATTAAGTTCAGATTTTTCCCTCATGTTTTTGAATGGGATGGGGAACTGTATGTCGTCAAGTGAAAAAAGACCAGAAGAGGAGTGGAAAAAGATCCTGACCCCTCAACAGTATCATGTACTACGGGAAAAGGGAACAGAACCGGCTTTTAGTGGAAAATATTATCACAATAGAAAGCAAGGTTTCTATCTGTGTGGCGCATGTGGTCAGGAATTGTTCGATTCGAAGACGAAGTTCGATTCCGGGACAGGGTGGCCAAGTTTCTGGGCACCCTTATCTGCAGATAAAGTAATCAGAAAACCAGATAACAGTTATTCCATGCAAAGAACAGAAGTGCTTTGCAGCAGGTGTGGCAGCCATCTTGGACATGTTTTTGATGATGGCCCGGCTCCAACAGGCGAAAGGTTTTGCATGAATTCTATTTCATTAGATTTCAGGGAAGAAGCATGACCTCAAAATCCTTTTTGCTTCAGGGCGAGAATATGAAGAGTGACTATATCGGATTCAATGCTCATAAAGGTGATGTTAACAATTTATGCTTCATTGATGACGAAGATAAAATATTATCTGCTGGCATAGATGCAGTGATGAAGCTCTGGTCCTTCCCTTCCTGTGAGCTAATAAGAGAGTTTAAAGGTCATACTAAAAGTGTTAAAAGTATCTCAATTTCCGATTCTCTCGGTATAATTGCCACAGGTTCCTCTGATCATACTATCAGACTTTGGTCATATACTGAAAGCAGTTCTCTAAAAGTTCTCACCGGACATCACAATACTGTATCATCTGTATGTATTTCCCCAGATGGGAAATTACTTGCATCAGGCTCTTATGATGGGACTATACGTTTATGGGGTTTGCCTTATGGTGAAGAACTTTTTACTCTGGAAGGCAGTCCAGACAACATTTCCTGCGTTCTTTTCACTGCTAATGGTAAAAAACTTCTAAGTGGAGGAATAGATGGCCATATCTATATCTGGTCCTTGTCAGAACATAAACTCGAACATATATTACCCGGCCATGATATTGCCTTAATGTCCATGGTGTTGTTTACAGATGGGAAATATCTAATTAGTTCGGGTTATGACCGGAAGTTGCGTATATGGTCTCTTAAAGACTTAAAAGAAGAACGTTCCATAGCACTTGAGGGAACAGGCCATTTTCCTCTTGCAATATCTTCAAATGGTAAAACTTTTGCAGTAGGAATGGATTATGATATTGTCCTGTATGATTTCTGTTCGGGCAAAATTGTGTCAAATATTCCTCTTGTGGTCAGAACTGTGAGCAGCATAGCCTTTACATCAGATGGGAGCTATATTATTGCCGCTACAGCTGATGGGAAGCTGAATATGTGGAATCTTGGCAAATGAAGTTACTGAATTTTCTTACTTTCTTTTTGTAAACCAATGCTATTATCAAAATAGAATAAATAGATTGTTGTGATTTATGTAAGAATATGCATCCAGAGTATTTTCTAAATAAATTTTTACTAATTTTACTGGCATATCTTGCAATCGTGAATTTAGTATCATTTAGCCTTATGGGTCTGGACAAAAAAAAAGCCCGAGACAAAAAATACAGGCTATCTGAAAAGAACCTGCTCACGTGGGTAATTATAGGAGGCAGTTTAGGAGGTTTTATAGGGATGCATATTTTCAGGCATAAGACCAAGCATCTTCAGTTCAAATTCGGTTTCCCTCTTATTTTGCTTGTTCATTTATTGATACTAGGGTTCTTAGGGTTAAGGATCTTGCCTTTACCCTGAAATCATAGTGATTTTAAAGTCTCAGAAACCCAATCTTTCCATTTCTTTAAGTATCTTTGGACTGAAATCAGTGAAGTTCTGTATTCCACCGGTCCAAGCTGCGATCATCATAGCATCTTTTATCTCCTGAGAAGTTACCTCGAATTTTTTAAGTCTTTCCAGGATCTTGAGCGCACTTTCTATATTGAGTTTTGAGCATGCTATAGTAAAAACTAAAAGATGCTTTTGCTTCATGTCCAGTCCATTTTCCCGCTCCTTCCATACAGCTTTGTAGTAACCTGCAAGAGCCTCTCCAAACTCTTCATCTATCTGGGTGGCATAAACCACAGACCTTGGCTTTAAACCCTTTACATTCTTTGCTTCTTGTATTTCTTTGGTCATGATGATCAGTGAAGATTCTACGGGAAATGATTTAATTTTATGCATTCAGATATATGTGCACCCCCCAGGTAGTTAAGGGCAAAAGCGTATATTGTCTTATCTTTCTGGTAAACGGCAATCTAAAGATAAAATAGATGAAAGGTTCAACGTTTTCAATGGTATGTATTGTATCCTTTTCTCGGAAATTACCATGATAGTATATAGTGATATGTTAGAAGTAACATCACTAGAAACTGGAATAGGTTGGAAGATGGAGGGTATCTTCCCGGGGAAGACTGCTGTCCTCCCCCAGAATTTGATGATGACTATACTCTATCTGAAAAATACAATTGTGATACCCTCTAAGCTTCATATGTTATTATAATTATATAAATATGGTGCTTTTTAATAGGGAAAATTAAAGTCATGTATTATAATGGTTGCAATACATAATTTATATAATAGTTATTCGACTTATTTTCCCATCTGTTTTCTTCAAATAAGCAATGAACTCAGGGTACAGACATTCTGATCTCTAGGATCTTTTCACGTACCTTTAAGCCAAGCTTCTTAATGATCTCCAGGCTCATTGCTATTGGTTCAAAGATTAAGTGGCATGACCACGCAGGTCCCGTTTGCACAAGATCTTATCTCCTGATGCATTTGACCATCTTGAATATACCATATATAATATCCAGTTCCGCAACCACTTCTATTTCTTGTCTTTTAAGTAAGGATTCAAGGTCAGAATGTATGAACTCAGGATAATACTTGCTTTCGAATAATCTGGCAATGTAACATACAAAATATCTTGCAAGTCTGCTTTTGGATGAAGTAGCATAGTCTATGATCAATATAGTGCCACCACTTATTGTAACTCGACTCATCTCATGCAAAACTTTTTGTCTTATACTTAAAGGCATTTCATGTAAAGCCAGTGAAATACAACAAATATCAAAATATTCTTCCTTGAATGGGAGTTCTGTCGCGTCGGCAAGAATAAAATTCGCATTATTGTACCTGTTGTTCCTTATCGCTAATCTTAACATCGATTCCGAAAGATCGATACCAATAACTTTGTAGTCCCTTTTTGCAAATTCGAAAGCTTGCTTTCCAGTGCCTGTAGCTACATCCAGTATCTTGGAATCTTTCTTGGCATCGATAAAATCTGCAACTTTAGCTCTGGTTCTGTAGAGAACGATTTCAGTCAAATCATAAATATAAGACAATCTGCGAAATAATCTTCTTGTGTATATGTAATAGTCTTCTTCCATAATGTTCAACTATCCATGATAAGAATATTTGCAGCACAGTACATAAAACAGTCATAAGAAAGGCCAAATAATATACTCAAAAAAATGTAAGAGGTAAAGAATACTATAAAGAGCATTAAGAAAGTAATGCCAAAGGCATTACTTTGCAAGGTTGTAGTTCTTATTTACTATTTTCAGAGCGCAGTAGTTACCGCACATTGTACATGCATCTGTGTCCTCTGGTGCCCTGCTGTTCCTCACTTCTCTTGCAAGTACAGGGTCAAGGCAGAGGCCGTACATTTTCTCCCAGTCAAGGTCTCTGCGTGCTCTGCCCATTGCAAGGTCCCAGTCACGGCTTTCCTTGTACTTGACCATGTCACCAACATGTGCTGCGATCCTTGATGTTTTGACACCTTCAATTACATCTTCAAGGTTTGGAAGTGCAAGGTGTTCTGCAGGTGTTACGTAGCAGAGGAAGTCACAGCCTGCTGCTGCAGATGTTGCTGCACCGATGGCTGTTACTATGTGGTCCCGGCCTGCTCCTATGTCAGTTACAAGAGGACCGAGCATGTAGAATGGTTTGCCGCCGCTCATGGATTTCATCAGCTTCACGTTCATCTCGACTTCGTCCAGTGGTACGTGGCCCGGACCTTCAACAATGACCTGCAGGTCATATTTATCGTGTGCTTTCTGTGCGCATTCGGAGTTGATTATAAGTTCCTGTACCTGTGCTCTGTCTGTAGCATCGTGTATAGCGCCTGCGCGCATTCCGTTACCTGTGGAAAGAGTAACTTCATGTTCTTTGAGGATCTCACAAAGATAGTCGAAGTTTTCGTAAAGAGGGTTCTCTTTCTGGTTGTGCAACATCCATGAGCTCATGAACGCACCGCCACGGGAACAGAGACCGCCGTATCTGCCGTGTGCTTTCAACCTGTCAAGAACAATGTTGTTGATACCAGTGTGAATAGCCATGAAATTTGTACCGAGCTTTGCCTGTTCCTCGGTCGCATGCCACAGGTCATCTTCTGTCATGTGGACAATGGAACCATCTCTTCTTGCTGCCTCGATGAAAGCCTGATAGAGTGGCACTGAACCTACGGAAAGTGAAATTGCATCACATACCTTTTTCCTGATATCCAGGAAGTCCCCACCAGTACCCAGTTCCATAAGTGTGTCCGCACCAGCTGCTTCTGCTGCCTTTGCTTTTGCAATTTCTGCCTCTTCATCAATGATGTCTGAAGATGCACCTATGGATGCATTGACTTTGGTCTTAAGACCTTCACCAATACCACATATTCTTATATCCCGGTATGGGGTCATGGGAATTACTATTCTGCCTGCAGCAATTCCTCTTCTTATGAACTCAGGGTCTTTGCCTTCAATCTTGGCTACGGTCTTCATCTCTTCTGTGATCTTACCATTCTTTGCATCTGTTACTATTGTCATGATCGATACCTCAATGATTACTATATCCTACACAGTACAGCTCTTATTTAATACTTTTTAAAAAATTAACTTTTGTTAAAATCAAGTTGACTTTAGTTGTTTGTGCAAAAGATACAAGTGATATAAGCAGTTCAATATTTTCCACTATCTGCTGGCAGTTTATATTAGCTATATATTAATTGGCAGCTTAGTTTTTAATAAAAGAAAGGTTGAATAAAAGTAAATCAAGTTGATTTGCTCTGTTGTAAAGTAAAAATGATAGTCTGGAATGAAAAAAATATGTTGAATGCAGGTTATTGTTTGCCGGACTTATCCTTCTGTCTCAGCACGCGCATTATCTCAATATGCATAGAGACTATAAGATCACTTAGCATTCCGAGAACGAACATTTGAAAACCAGACATGATAAGCAAAGCAGTAAGAATAGTCATAGGTATACGTGTCGTACCTTTGAACCATTGGTCAATCACGTAAGTACCTGTTATAAGACCTGAAAGAATAAAAATAGTGCCAATTATACCAAAATAGAACATTGGGTTATGGAACCTGGCTAAAAGGTAGATCGTTTTACCTATCCTGAAACCATCTTTAAGAGGATTCAGCTTGGTTGCCGCATCAGACTTGCGGGGGAGATAAGAAATGGGCATTACCTCTATCGTGTGATCAAGTTTAATGCTTTGAATGGTCATCTCTGACTCAACTTCAAATCCCATTTCTTTAAGATCAAATGATTTATATGCATCTCTCGTAAAAGCTCTGTATCCGGTCAATATATCTATAAGGTTTTGCCTGTATGCTATACTGAAGAGAGCATTAATGATTTTGTTCCCTATCAAATTAAATCCAGGAAAAGCTCCTTTTTTAAAGTCAGCGAGCCTGTTCCCAATAACATGCTCTGCGCGTCCTTCTAACAAAGGAGACAGCATTGAATGGACATCCGAGGCAAGATAAGTGCCATCCCCATCCAGCATTACGAGATATTGAGTATCCAGTGTTTCAAAGGCTTGTTGGACAGCCTGGCCTTTACCTTTTCCCTTTTGCAAGATTACCCGGGCACCTTCAGTTTCTGCAAGTTCCCTTGTATTATCGGTACTATGCCCGTCTATGACAACTATGTTATCGAAACCTTCAGCTTTCAAATCCTTTATTAGCTGAGCTATCGTGGCTCCTTCGTTAAGTGTGGGAATAAATATACAAACGTCTTTTTCTTGCAAGATGCTACCCTTTAGAGAAGTCCCATACTGTCAAGCTGCTGTTTCACGACTTCAACACCTTCCTCACAGTTCTCAGGTGTTTTTCCGCCAGTTACCACAAGCTTTCCGGAACTGAAAATAAGAACAACAACCTTTGGTTTATCTATACGGTATACAAGACCAGGGAATTGCTCAGGTTCGTATTCTATGTTCTCAAGACCAAGACCTATAGCTATTGCATTAAGGTTAAGCACAGCGTGAAGATCTGCAGATGCTACAATATTCTGTACTGTGATCTCAGGTTCCTTTATGGTCTTTATACCAATTTCATTAAGCTTCTTGGCCATATTGCTTATTACTGTATGGACATCAGCCACATTCTTTGCGCCGGTACATACAACCTTTCCTGAAGTGAAGACAAGGAATGCAGCCTTAGGTTCAGATACCCGGTACACAAGACCAGGGAATTTCTGTTTATTATATTCAGCACCTTCGAATTCCGCCTCGATCTTAGTTAGATCAAATTCATCAGCAAGTTTTGTAGAGGCAACCACATTCTCGATCTTAATATTGTATTCGGTCATTGAAAATCCTCAGTATTTAAAGCGCATGGTTATATCTATAATTCCTTATATAAATTATAGCTTGATATTTATATAGGTATTTAAACTCACCGGGTGTAAAAATAAAAATTGAGTTTTATAAGATGATATTCAATTTTACTTTACTGAACAAAAAATAATTAGCTTCAAACACAAAGATACCTAAAGAGCACATGAAGCGGAACCAACAGAGCGTGCAGAAAAGATGATCAAAATGGGTTTGATGACACAAAACATGCAAAAAGTTATTGTTTTGAGGTGTTTTCAGCTTCTTTTAAAGCGGCATCCCTGAATGGATCTCAAAAAACATTTTATTCCTATCGATCGAATAAATAAAGTTAATCAGAAGCCTCTTTTTCCTGATATTTCAATCCATCTATTATAGCATCATATTTTCTGCAAACCCTTTCAATGAGATCAGGCTCCGCACTTCCATGAGTGGGTATAAGTATATCAGCCCCTTCGCTCACTTGCACATCATTGGTCGACAAACCATAATCAGGAGCTATTACAATACCTTCTGCTGATACTCTAAGTCTCAGATCATTAACGATCCTAGCCACCATATCAGTTGCAGGCCTGACCTTTCTGTCAATCAGAAGGGCCTTTGAAACATACTTCTCCTTAAGTTCCCTCAGATTTAAGAGAGTAAGCTCCACTTTCTGCTGATCACCTACATTTTCAAGAGCTTTCACTGCTTCAATAAGGTCATCAAAAGTAGTGGAACCGATCTCTATGATCTCACCGTCATAGTACTTACTCACTTTTTCAAGATATCCTCTGGATATTATCAGTTTGGAAACATCTGCAAGCTCCTCTATCTCTTCGTCTGTGGGATCATAAGCATTGATCACTTTATACTCCTCTATGCCACACAATAATGCTAGCGACTGGTACATAGGGGTGAATGCCACAACCTTGCACCCAAGCCATTTATTGAGTCCTTCGTCACCGCTCTGCTGACGGGAAAGTTCAACTATTTTTTGTCTTATGGCTTCGGGCTCATTGGAACTCAGCCCGAAATAATCAGCAAAAAGTGGAGTAGTCTGCAGTTTTTTCGTTCTGCCGTAAGGTATGGACATGATCAGGCCACGATCCTTAAGCTCTCTTATATGATCGTACACAGTATTTCCCCTCATATCCACCAGTTCAGATTGCACAACAGGCTGATGATACGCTATCATTGCAAGAGTACGCAGCATAGGTGCGCTCAGCTCTTTGGGAGCTACCGGCCTTACAAGATCTGTAAACATGGTTTTTACCTGCATAACATAACGTTGTCCCAGGTCAATTATCTCAATGCCAGATTCCCTCGCTGAGTACTCTTTCATTAATGTTTCAACTACTGCAACAGCTTTGTTTGCAGGCTTGCCTATGATCTTTCCCAGGGTCTGGGCATCCAATGCTCCACCAGCAACAAAAAGTGCTGCTTCAATAGTTTCCTTCTCTTTCATTACCTGTTATAACCTCTTTGGGTCCATCGTCAGAAATATCTGATGGATATATGAACAGCTCCCCAAACAATTCATTCTGCTGAAGCCATATCTTTTTCTCAGTAGCAAGGAAAAGCAGGGAAATATAGGTCATGATATTCTCTGATCTATTTTCACCGATTAATTCTGAGAACACAACAGATTCATGCTCTTGAAAAACTGAATCAAGCACAAGGTTAAGTCTGGAAACACGCCCCAGAATATCCTCTTCATGGGCTATACCCAGAACTTCATCCGTGGTTACAGCTACTTTTTCTTCAAGTTTACGAAGCAGCTTTTTTTCTTTTTTTCTGTGTTCGACCCTTTCAGCTTTCTTCAATTCAGCTATCAATTCCTGCAATGTCACAGGCCTTGTAGCTATCCTTCTCACAGGCAGCTTGGGTACAGGATAATCATCAACTTCAAAGAAATCCATTCCATCGTCGAATATGTCATCCTCTTCCGGCTCACCCATATCAACCCAGTTAGATTTCATCCGCAAGAGTATGGAAGCATAAAGCAGTGTTCTTCCTGAAATACGCAAGTCCATTATCTGTATGTCTTCTATCCGTGCTAGGAATTTATCGGTGACGCTTACAATATCAATATCCCATGGATCAATTTCTCCGCTTTTTGCAAGGTTTACCAGTATTTCCACAGGTTCGTTCATCACATCATCAGAAAATTCAAGCAGGTTCTCATCTACTCCCAGATCACGCAATGTTTCCAGGAATTCAGGGTCAATGGCCCCAGGTAGCAAAGCACAGGTCTCTGGAAGAGGTTTAGCAATAGGAAAAGTTTCAAAGTCCTCTATAATGCCAGTCATCTGAACTTCACACCTGTTATACTTGTAATATTGTTTTCCTGCATTGCTACCCCTATAGTCCTTGAAGCTGCTTCTATCATTGGTTTTCTCAATGATACAACAATGAACTGGGCATTTTCCACAGACTTTTTCACCCTTTCGGCCACCCTGGCTGCATTTGCACCATCCAGGAACATGTCTATCTCATCAAAAGCATAGAATGGTGCCGGTCTGTATTTCTGAATCGAGAATACAAATGATAATGCTGTAAGACTTTTTTCTCCACCCGACATAGCTTCAAGACGTTGCAAGGTTTTTTCTTTGGGCTGGGCTCTAAGGGTCAGACCTCCATTAAAAGGTTCCTCCGGGTCGTCCAGTACAAGCTCTCCAATGCCATCAGAAAGCTCATTGAAGATTTCCTGGAAGGCTGCATTGATACCATTATATGTTTCCATAAATGCATCCTTTTTAAGCACTTCATACTGCTTGATCCTTTCCAGTATCTGTTCTCTTTCATTGAACAGAGTGTTTCTTCTTGATCTTAGATCCTCCAGCCTTGTCTCCACTTCATTGAATTCATCTATAGCTCTCATGTTGACAGGTTCGAGACGCTCCATTGCCTTTTCAATTGAGGCTATCCTGGTGCGTACGGATTCAGAATCAGGGACATCATCTGTTTCTTCTATACCTCTTTGTAAAAGTTCAGACGACAGCTCGGTTACCTGTTCCATAAGGGCTGTCTGAGTGGCTTCCATTGCCATTAATTGTCGACCGCTCTCCTCAAATCGTGTCCTTGCTGAATCGAACTGTTTTCTGGAGAGGGCATACTCGTTCTGCATGGTAAGACGCTGCTGTTGCATATCCTTTAACTCGTTAACAAGCTCTGATTCACGAGTCTGTTTCTGGGTAAGTACGATCTCAAGCTCCTTTATCCTGGCTGTGAGTTCATTTACACGTTCCCTATGGCTGGCTTTTTTATCATCCAGGGATTTTATGAGCTCTCTGTTATCTTCTATCCTGCCGGCAGCATATTCCCTGTCAAGGTTAAGGGCATTGATCTGTGCTTCAACATCACGAATGCGCCCTTCCAGACGTCTCATCTCCTCATCAATGCTCTCAGCCTGCCTGTTCAGTTCAGGCACTTCAGATCCTGCAAGTTCAACTTCCAGTTCATGTATCCTTTCTTCAAGTGAACTAGCCTGTTGATCTTTTTCTGTCTTCTGAGCAGTCACATCCTCCATCTCATTTCTCAGTTGCTTCCGGGTTTCCTCTATCTGGGCAAGTTCTCCATTCTTTGCTGCCAGCAACTGTGCCAACCGCTCTCCCCTGCCAGCGATCTCTTCAAGCTGCATTTGTTTACGAGATATATCTTTGTCATGATCATTTATTTCCCGGTGTACATCAGCAATATGCCCTTCCACTGCATCCAGTTTCTTGATGGCTGCATTGCGCCTTGAATCGAACTCAGTGATCTTTTCTGCGACCTTTATTAGCTTGTCTTTCTCTGAAGCAGCAAAGGAGAGACCGGAACTCTGCGCCGAGCCTCCTATCATAGCACCGCTCTTCTCTATTAGTTCACCTTCAAGCGTTACCATCCTCAAGCCACCCATGAGCCTGCGGGCGTTCTGCAACGTATCTACCACAAGAGTATCCCTGAAAACATACCAGAAAGCAGGTTCAAATCTCGGTTCAAAGTCTACAAGATCGATCGCATAGCCAATGACTCCATTTCTGTCACTGAGATCTTTGTATGGTCTACGCTCTTCCATCTTGTTAAGGGGGAGGAATGTAGCTCTTCCAGCCTGTCTGCGTTTAAGGAAATCGATGGCTCTCGAGCCATCTTCATCAGTGTCCACCACTACCGCCTGCATCTTCCCACCCGCAGCTATTCCAAGGGCATTTGCATACTTCTGGTCCACACTTCCCAGCTCTGCAATGGTGCCGTATATTCCGGGAAGTCCATGGTGTTTCTTTTCGTTGATTATCATATCCACAGCTTTGGAATACTTACTGTGGTCCTCTGCAGCCCTAACCCGTGCTTCGATACGGGCATAATCGTCCTGGTATTTACGCAGTGATTCCTCGATGTCCTTTATCACGCCTTTAAGCTGCGACCGGTTGCTTTCCAGATCATCTATATCTTTTGTGAGTGAATTTATTTTCTCGCTGAGCTTCTCAATGTCATATTTCACAGAACTTATATCACTGTCAGAAGAGGCAGCTTTGGAACGGGCATCTTCCATCTCGCTCTCAATGTCCCGCACATCTGCAGATTTGCGTCTCAGGGCATCCAGAAGCCTGTCTTCCTGCCTCATGAGTTCGTTCTTCTCGTTCCTTATGCTTTCCAGGCTGTTTTTAAGTTGGGTAAGTTCATCCCTCGTCTTGGCAAATTTAGCATCCACGTCAGCTATCCGGCTCTGCAGAATCATTCTCTGGGTTCGCTTTTCCGAATGTTCGGCTCTGATACCTTCAACACGCACTTTTTCTTCAGATATTTTGGTCTCCAGCTCAGCTACTTTCCCTTTTACCTCATCTATTTCCACAAAAGCTTTCCTGCGTCTGGAATCGACATCCTCCAGTTCTCTGTCAGCAAGTTCAATGCTGTCCTTACACCTTGATATCTCACCTCTGGTAGACTCGATGTCTTTCTTTATCTGGATCTGCTCATCCTCTCCCATGTGCTGTATCTGAAGCGTCAGCTCTTCCAGCGATCTTTCCAGGCCTTCCATTAGCTGGCGCCTTTCTTGGAGGGTAGCTTCCAGCTCTTTCATGGAGGATTTTCGCGACTCTATGTCAGTGCCAATTGATGCAAGCTCCCTTCTTGCATCCTTGAGTTTTGCAAGGAGCATGAAGCTTTCATATTTTATCTTTTCCTCTTTCAATGCCTGATATTTGAGTGCCTGGTCTCTTTCCCCTTTGAGTTTTTCAAGCTGAGCAGTAACTTCTTCGAGAATTATGTCGACTCTTTCAACCCTTTCCCGGACTATGTCCAGCTCATTGATTGCTCTTTCTTTCTTGTTGTCGAATTCGGCAACTCCCGCTATCTCATCGATGACCTTACGCCTTTCAACTGGTGTCATAGTGATTATCCGGGTTACATCTCCCTGCATCACTACATTATAGCACTCAGGTGTCACCCTTGCTTTTGCAAGGTAATTATGCACGTCTGTAAGGCTCACAGCTTTGCCATTAAAGTAGAAATAACTGTAATAGCCCGTATCAGTTTCCCTTATTTTTCTGGCGATCACGACTTCATCAGTATCCACAGGCATTTCTCTGTCTGTGTTATCGAATTTGATGGTCACCTGTGCAAAATCAGGTTTTTTGGCCTTATCGCCGTTATATATAAGGTCCGTAAGCTTTTCAGCCCTTAAGGTGCGGGAACTGGACAGACCCAGCACAAAAAGTATACCATCAATTATATTGGATTTACCACTGCCGTTTGGTCCTGAGATGGTGGTGAAATCATCATAGAACGGTATCTTTACCTTTTTTCCGAAGGACTTGAAATTAATAAACTCTATTTCCTTAATGTACACGTGGATCCTCTGTGTTCAAACTCCTTCTCTGAAAGGTGATCATTTCCTGCGGGTGACAGTTACGACTGCATCCTCATCATCACGTGTATCTACGCTTTCGTAGTCTGTCTCTGATCTCTTCCTGGAAACATTATCCTTGGCAACGATAAACTCACAACTGGAAGCTATAGGATCCCTTCTCTCTTTTTTTCTGGAACCGCGTGCATCATCGCTCTCTGCAATAATATACTCAGTTTTTCTTTGCTCTATCTCCTGCTTTTGAATTGGAGCAGGCTCCGGCTGTGCATCCCTTATGTTAAATTGATGATTCACTGAGGCTGTCTGACCTATAGGTCCTCGTGGCAGATCAGTCGGCCTGATGGAGAAGGATGGAGGTTTGGCAGGAGACTGAGGAGATCTTGGAACTTCAGGTTGTGGTAAGACTCTTTTTTTCTCATCCTGGAATCTCCTTGCTGCCGGGTCTTTTATAGTTGCTGTTTCCCTTGAAGGAGCAGGTGCAGAAGGTTGTACAGGTAAGGGAATATCCTGTTCTTTTCTCTCAAATGCTGATTTTTTGAATGAACGGATCAATGACTTCTGGTCTAACAGCTCATCCATTATTCCATTGAGATTATTTGCCAGTTCCTGTATCCTGTTTTCAACTTTAGAAAGGCGGTTATTGATATCAAGATCATTTTTAAATTCACTACGCAGCTCCATCAGGATGGAATCTCTGAGAGATCTTTTTGTCTCATCTATTTCCGCTTCTTTTTCCCGAAGTTGCCTTTCAAGCCTTTCAATGATGAAATCCCTGTTCTCACCATTCATGTCATACCTCGCAAGACCATTATATCCCTCTTCTGTGGCGAATTATATGATAAACTATAATATAACTTATGGTCCATTTTATATAAATTTGCTTATAAATCATGTCTCTCAGCGCGCTGTTATTGAGGAAGTGTTTGTAATAGGATCTTTTTCCACATAGAATAAATGATCCGCAGAATCAATTAGTGATTCGTCATGTGAGACAATGATTATCTGGCCTACGCCGAAATCCCTCATAAGGTCGATGAGCTTTATGAGCTGTTGTACGTGCCCTCTGTCCAGAAACACAGTCGGTTCGTCCATTATCAAAGGGGGTAGGCTTGAACCTTTTGCAGGCCCGCCCATTGCCATGGACAATAGCCTGTAGATAGCGCACCGTAATACTAGATTAAAGATGGCTCTTTCTCCACCGCTAAGCAACTTTGGTTCCAGCGGAGTACCGTTTTTTCCGTAAACTGTCAGATTATACTCAGGATCCAGTTGCACATGTGAGTATGCGTTGTTTGAATACATGAATGTGAATATCTCGTTTATAAGAGTATCAAGAACTCCCACATTGCGGGATCGCAACTCGGCCCTGATGCGCATGTACATACTTTCCAGCTCTTCTGCATCCTTGTACACGGCTCCAAGGAAATCTGATCGATGCTGCAGAGAGCGTAACTCCTGCTGAAGCCGGGAAAGTCTTTCTATTTCCTTTTCCACCATCCCTATGCTCTTCATCACTTCAGTCTTTCTATCTTCCAGTTTCTTAATATTGATTTCGATATTCCTTAGAGCTGTTTCGTATTGTTGCAGGTCGGATCTCAGAGATTCCGCGTCTATACCTCCCATTTTTTCATCGATCTCGGACAACCTTTGTTTTCCATCCTTGATCTGCTCTTCCAGCAGTCCTATTTTCTCTTGTTCACTGTGTATTCTCTCTTCCAGCTTTT
This sequence comes from uncultured Methanosarcinales archaeon, assembly GCA_964486435.1. Classification (GTDB taxonomy): domain Archaea; phylum Halobacteriota; class Methanosarcinia; order Methanosarcinales; family Methanosarcinaceae; genus Methanomethylovorans. The sequence goes on from CAZAMM010000016.1 coordinate 18,925, forward strand.
CTATATCTTTTCCCTTAGCTTCACTCTCAACAAGGTTTTTTTGTGCTTTTTTTGCAAGATCCAGCTTTTCAAGGGCCTCAATATGCTTCTTGCCCTCAAAAGTGACCTCCTCATTTAAGAGCTGTTCCTGCTCCTTTGATTTATCGACCACAACTTGCAGATCCTGCTGACGTGAAGTAGCCTCATTCAATCTCTTACTATCCTCATCCATTCTAAAAATATGATCCTCAAGTATTCTTTGTGACAGATCAATTCTCTCATTAAATGACTTGATACGGGTATCACAATCTTCTATTTTCTTGGAAACTGCTTTTACCTGCTTTAGTTGTTCCATCTTTAAGCTGAATTCTTCCTCTTTCTTACTGACAGCATCCAGTTCTTTTTCCAAAGAGGTCAATTGCTCCTCATCAGATTGCATTGTTTCATGCATGGAAGAACTATGCAGATCCTGTCCACAGGTGGGGCACTTGCCCTGATCCATGAGATGCTTACTTTTTTCAATGCGCTTTTTTATCTCATCCCTGTGGGTTGACAATCGCATCCTGTCACCATGCAAACTTTTTTGTTGTGTTTGCACGAGCTCTATTATGTCTTCAAGTCCGGATAATTTTTTAGAGGTAAAACCCAGGGACTCTATTTCCCCTACAATACCCAACTTTTCAGTTTGATTATTTTTCAGTGAAGCTTTTAATTTTTCAATTTGTAGTGCGGCATCATTCTTCTTTTTCAGACTGCCATCAATTGAGAGTTTTATTTCCTTTATCTGGCTGGAAGTCTGCTGTAAAGATTTTTCTGTGTTTTCGATTTCCTGTGCATGCAAGGCTTTTTTTTGCCTGGCTTCGTTCAGTCTGTCCTTTTGTACTCGCTCCTGCTCTTCAGTCTGTAGCAGCATCTGACTGACGTCTCCATCCCATTCCATTTGTTCCTTGGTCTTGGACACTTTCTGTTTTAGTGCTTCTATGTGGGAACGCAGGGATTGGATTGAATAAGTGGTTTTATTGATATTTTCAAACGCCTCTGCCTTCCTGTTACTGAATCCTAATACCTGGTTACCTATTGATCGCTTCTGGAGCATTAATTGTTCGTATTCTCCAAGCTTTGAACGCCTTTCTTCTATCCCTGATATTGCTTTATCTCTGGTCTTGATGACAGAAGAGTGTTGTTCCTTAAGCTGTGCAACCTCGGTCAGCAAAATATTCAGGTTGCCTACAGGGTCTGTATCTTCTATCTGAGCTGATTCGTTCTTTACTTCCTTTATGCGTCTTTCTGTATCGCGCTGATGCCTTCCAACTCCTATTCTAGCATTTCCAGCACGTTCCCTGTAGTCTTCAAGTTTCCCTATCTGCAGGAGGTCATCTATCATTTTTTGCCTTTCAGCAGGTTTCGCATTTATAAGTACATCTATCTCTCCTTGTCTTATGTAAACACAGTTCCTGAAAGCCTCTTCATCCATTCTCAACAGAGAAAGAATACTATCATAAGTGCGCTTTGCCTGATCCGTAAATATCTGTCCGTTGACCTTGAGCACTGAGCGTGTATTAGAAGCTCTTCCAGATTCGGGGTCATTGCGGAAGACCTGTTCCATAGAATAGATATTATTATTCTGCTCAAATTCTAGTGCAGTAGAAGCTTTTATTGTTCCTTTACGTACAATATCTGCAATAGTGAAATCCTTTGTAAGAGTTTTGCTTCCGAAAAGGCCTGTAAAACAAGCTTCCAATAAACTGGATTTTCCGCTGCCATTAACTCCTGAGATCACAGTTACGCCTTCCTTGAAATTTATGTCAAGATCTTCATAGCTACGGATATTCTCTATTTTCAGGCGCTTAAGCATCAAAAGTAATCACCCAGATTGTACTGTTTAGGCTTTGCATGAGCAGGTGTCTTTTGTTTTTTATCATCACACTTTTCGTTTTCTTTATCTGATACTGTTCTATCAGTTTCTCTTTCAGGCACAGGGATATCTGTCTCAGGAGTGCACATAAAAGATCTTTCAGTCTCCCTTATTACGTCTGCTTCAGGGGGTGAAGGCAGAGTGGGACTATTATTTGTTTCAGGTGGAGTGGAAGACACCTTTTCATGAGCAGGTTCTAATAGAACTGGTTTTGAGAAGTCCATACTCTCCAGAAGATTTCCTAGGCGGTTCTCTGCCTCATCGCTTACCTTGGTTTTAGGAAGGGACATGTCCCTAACGATCTCATCCACCAGCAACCCACCTGCTGAGAGTTGCATGTTTTTGATCTCGGTTTTTATCGCATCGTCCGGATCATAGAAGGATATGGATACAGAAAGTTCAAGCCCGTCTTCAGTGACTTTCCTTAAGTCCCTCACACCTGGGACCAATACATTTCGGGAAAGCAGTATCTCTTCTATTTCAGCGTGAGAAATAGATGCATTTACATCTCCGTTTATCTCTACGAAGACTACTTTATCTGCTACGTCCTGTTCCTTCACAGCAGAGAGTACCTCTTCATATATCCTTGCAGAGTCCTTGATTGTCACTGGTATCCTCAGGAAATCCCGGGTGGGTATCATCCTTCTGCTGATGTCGATATCCTTTTCTGAGACGGTAATTATATTGTAAGAGCGAGTCTCTTCTTCTGCAAGACTGTTACGCTCAGTGCTGCCACAGTATGTCACCCAGGTACCATCTACAGTTATCTTTTCGTACTTGTGGTAATCCCCAAGCAGCATCATATCCACATGAAAAGGCAAAGATTCTATTACATAAGCACAGTCCCATTCACCAATGGTGATGGGGCTCATAAGCTGGTGCATTACAAGTATATTGTATGAAGACTCCAGAGGCTCTTCAAAGACCGAAAAATCGAAAAGCGGTATCTTAGATCTTGGAACACTGTCAATTCCATAGAAGGCTATGTTCTCAAGCATATATGGGGTGGTCCTTAACCTTGTTGCGAGTCCCATGCTTTCAAAAAGGTCAAGCCACTGTGTATTTTGTTTACTTTCATGATTGCCTACGATGGCCAGAAGGGGGATATCTGCTTCTTTTAGCCGGGAAAAAAGTTTCATGGTGTCCAGAATGTCTTCCAGTGAAGGAGTCCTTGAATCAAAAAGGTCTCCTGCATGTACAACAGCATCTGCATTTATTTTAATGGCATCATCGATGACTATCGAAAAAGCCTGCAGGAAATCCTGTCTGCGTACGTCACTGTGGTATTGCCTGTAACCTATATGCGTGTCAGCAGTATGGATTATCTTGATCTCTCGGTCCATCTTGAATATACTATGACCCAACTGCATTTTAATATTCCGAATTCTGAATTGAATTTACTGAATATAAATAATGTTTATGTTAAGTTTATATTATTATAAATATATATGTCATCGCATGGACGAAAGTGGACAGATAACAATAGATTATCTTGTCGGCATTACAATATTCTTGTTATCTCTTGTGTTTGTGTTCCAATATGCCACTGGGCTATTCACGCCATTTGGATCAAGTTCAGATGAGGTGACCATGATAGCTGATAGGGTAGCTACAATTGTAGTGGAAGATAGGATAAGCACAGGTGACTTCCAGACATCCAATATGGTGTCCAGTATTCTTATGGAAGATTTCTTGACACAACTAGATACAAACTACGTAAGTGCTCAAAACTCACTGGGTCTCAATGGTACATTTTTCTGCTATGATCTTAACGTTTCCATTGAAAATAGCACAGAGGTTGTTTTGTGTGCAGGAAGGCCTCTTCCACAAGCCGGAAGCATAGGGCAGACAAAAAGAATAGTTCTGGTAGAGGACAGCAGTGGTAATAAGCAAACTGCTGTCATGTCTTTCAGGGTGTGGTGAAATGATTCAATCCAATAGCAACTATAGTCTTAATAAAGACCTATTTGGCCAGATACACACTCTGGAGGCAGTTACTGCCACTATGATAATGGTTTCGGTGATTATTTTCACTGTTCAGGCCACATCTCTTACACCCCTTACATCGTCAACGGCTAATGCACATATTGAAGCACAGATGCAAACAATGGGGCAGGACATGCTTAATGTACTGGACCATGGTCCTTACGGATCTATTTCACCTCTTAAGCAGGATATTGTTTGCTGGAACGGTCAGGAATTTTCCTGGAACGGTACTGCGTATTGTTCAGTCAGTACCATAGAACATAATGTTTTGAATAGTTCCACTGCAAAGATGCTTACAGACATTGCAATTCCCCGCGGGATCGCACATAATGTTCTATTTATATATATAGACAGCTCCGGCCTTCCTCAAAGGAAAGTATACATCTATAATGGCGATCCGTCTGACAACGCAATTTCAGTTTCGAGAAAAGTGCTTTTCTCTGACCATGACATATCTGACCCGGTTGCTTTTCTGGCAAACACTGGTATACCTGATGCATCCTCATCTTCTGATTTCTATAACATCATTGATTTAAGGCTGACCTTCTGGAGAATGTGATGACAGGAGAATACATAATGAGAGCAGATGATGATTCAGCACAGATGTTACTTATTGCTGGCTTTGCCATAGGCGTGGGTATCGTCGTATTTACTGTCATGCTAAATAATGTCATATATGCAAGCAACATGGCCTCTGATTCCAGTATTGAAACGAGTCTTTTTGAAATAGGGAACATACTGGCATTAACTTCGCAGGCTTATGAGGATGCCTATAAGATTTCAATGAATTCCGGTATTTTTGATAGTAATTTGTTCGTAAATTATCTTTCATCATACGAAAACCAATTAGTGAAGACGTTTGCTTTTTCCGGAACAAGTCTGACCATAAAAAGCAGTTCACTTATTGATGCCCGTTTCTCAAAAAATGGTATGGCAGATGGTGTGGCTAACTGGACATTGATAAGAAATGTGAACTCGACAGATACCTTCACACTGGAAATACCAGAATCAAGCACTCTTTCTGATAATTCTAGCTGTCTACGCTTTGAAGCTATCGAAACCAGTGGCAATGTGCTCTGGGCTATGGACATCTATGATTCTGGAGGGAATGTGAACGTAAGAGTCATGGACAGCAATTCCATACTCGACACTGCCACTTCTGCATCAGGTTACACTTATCTGAACGTCACTGGTAACTATATAGACGGGACAAACTACTTTAATTTTCATTTCAACGACCTGACTTCATCTCACAGGTACCAGATAAATGTGGTCAATGGTACAGCAGGTGAAGGTCTATTCAGAATTTCAGGAAACCTTGTCGATTGTAGTTCATTTAGTATTGCAAGGCATGCAGTAGTGGTTGCCAATATCACTGTAGTGTCCTTTGATAAAGAAATGTTTATTTCATACCCCATACCAGTTCCTGGAGGTGGAACATGAAACTCCTAAAGGATGAGGCTGCAGTTTCGGTTTCTATTGGTTTCATCCTTACTTTTGTTATAAGCGTTGTTGCACTTGTTACTGTGCTAACTGCCTTCTACACGCTCATGGACAGAGCAGAGCAGACTGTCATGAGAAGCGAGTTCGAGATACATGGCAATGATATTTCGATGCAGATCTCCAGCATAGATACTCTGGTAGCTGTTATAAACAATTCCGGAGCATACATAGGGTTGCTGGAATATGATCTAGATCTTCCTGATCAGATATCAGGAGAACACTATTCTGTAAGCATAGTTAACAGCAGTCATGAGATCGTGCTGCAATCCAGGGACAAGGCAGAAACCAAGGTAATGGTACCCTACAGTACGCAAAACATGAGAGTCATTGAGAGCACCGTCTTTAGCGAAGTTGGTATGCACTATATGGTATATGATCCGATCCACAGGACTTTGGAGATCAGGTGATATGAGTTCCAAAAATACACTGAATCTACTAAAGAATGCTGAAGAAGCGGTTTCAGAGATAGTTGACTTCACTATCACCATGGGTATCATGCTTCTTGCCATAACTATCATAGTAACTGCTGGTTTTCCTCTGGTGGGATATATGCAGGAAGCCCAACATACAGAGAACATAAAGCAAAGTTTTACCGTACTAACTTCGAACATCAATAAAATTGCATTCGGCAGCTCGCCTTCTCAGTCAGTGGAAATAAAGCTTCATGAAAGCATTGCAGCTGTTACAGGTACCAGTTCTATCAATGTGGATATGCGTGTATGGAATTCTTCCACGAGCGCAGTGGATACAGAGTCTTTTGACAGACAGTTAAGAGTAATAGAAAATCGTTACAATGAAAGGTCTATTGGTTATGAGAATACTGGTTCCTGGGCAAAATATGAAAGAGAAAAAGTAGTGATGATCTCGAAGCCCAATTTTGCAGTTGGGGAAGATCTGTTAATGATTCCTGCAGTTATGTTATCTGGTTCCTCCAGCGTTTCGGGTACAGGTCTTGTCAGGGTTGTATGTGATGGTGGGCTGCCTTCAGTGCATAGGTATGAGAACGTATCAATGGTGAATATCACTATCTGCAGTGAGTATTACGATGGCTGGGGAAGATTTCTGAATGAAACAATGAGCATGCAGATCACAAAATATGATGCTGTCAACGATACTGTATCTGCATCGAAGCAATACTCACCGGACAATATAGACGTGTTAATAGTTTACTCACCTATGAAAGTTACTATCCAATAAGGGGAAAGAACAATGACAGGAAAAAACAGGATATTGGAATGCAAAAATGCCGAATCTTCAGTGGTCGGTATAGTGATAATACTTATGCTTACTACTCTATCTATAGGTGCTATCTTGTTCTATGGTATACCTACTATCAATGATATGCAGGATATGGCAAAAACACAGAAAGCAGAACAAGCTTTTACAGTATTCGACTCAAGGACCAGCAAAGTAGCTTTGGGTGAGTCACCTATGCAGACCACATACCTATCCCTCATGGGTGGAACACTGGAAGTCAAGGGAGACAGCACATCACACAACAATAGTGAGATAACGATAGTTCTTGCTAACATTGATGCACCCTGGTACGATCGCTTCAGCCAGCAACGCCATAGGTGGGGGGCTTGGGAGGGTTTCGAAACCCAGACCAACTTCACTATGTTCAATGCTCCCATGGGCTGTATTATTTACAGCAAAGATAACCGTATAGTAGGATATGAAGGCGGTGGCGTATGGTCGAAATATCCTGCAGGGAAAGCTGTTATAATCTCTCCTCCTGAGTTTAACTACAACGGTGAAACCCTTACATTACCTATCATGTGCATCAATGGGAATACCAGTATCACCAGCGATACTGATGTGGGAATAGCAGTGAGTTCCAATAACATACCTACAGTGTTATATCCAGATCCTGTTACAGATGACAGGCTGATTAATCCTGTCAAGTCAGACAAGGTTCTGATCTATATAAAGAGCGATTTCTATAATGCGTGGGCTGACTATGCCAATAACCTTGCATATACAAGTGCTACTGTGGATGAAGCTAACAGCACAGCAGTAGTGGAACTTGAGGTTATGCCTCCTATGGGCAAATCGGCACTTACCCACAACTTTAAGGTAGGGGCGCTGAATTCTTCTCAATCTGTTCCAATGTATAATTTTTCTTTTGATCTCGGTGCCAGAGCTTCCCAGGGCCTGAATCCTACGAATTATCAGATTTCTGCGACATCAGGTACAAAGGCTCTCATCTATTCCCTGGCAAAGAAGGGTGGAGCAAACCAGCTTCAGCTTACTGTGGCATATCAGGACACAGCGGCAGCTTCATATATCGAAGAATGGGATGGGGTCAATATTTTCCCTGTAACAGGTAGTAAGCAGGATCAGCAAGCTATTGTGGACCTGCTGGATAAGAACTTTGTCATGAAATATGACAAAGCTAACGACTTTTCATGGAATGACACAAGTACCATTAGTCTGCCACCAAACATCAGTTTCCATAGTGGGGACCAGACTTCCCTATTTAACGTTACCCAACATTATATGAAGCTCATCACAATGGATGGGTCGGTGAAGTTCAGTCTCAACAGCCCTGGAAAATCTGATCCTGTGGACTATGATGAGTCAAGTCTGACATTATGTTATGAAGGTATGCCTGGTGCTATTACTTATCTTCATGTGACAAGGCACGATCTGTCTGCCTCACTCAGTTGAGGCAGTATGGATCATGGCAGCAAGACCTTTTCTAAAAGTCGGAAATTAGTACATAATTATCATAGAACAATTTATATATTTAGTATTGTCTAATTCGACATATGGGCCTAAAACGACTTTTTTCCCAATTTACACGAATAAGGTTTGCAGACCACGGAGTCAGTCCTGTGGTAGGAACGCTTTTGATGCTTGCTCTTACTATGCTCCTTATCGGAGTAACTGTCGTTTCCCTTGCCGGAGTGCCTAACCCTTTAGAAAAAGGGCTAACTGCTAACCTGAAAATTGAATCAATAGAAGGTGGAGTGCCCAATGAGGTTAGATACAGAGAGAATCTCATAACTCTGGCACATAAGGGCGGTGATCCTTTGCCACTTGAAAATATATGTACAGTTATTAGTGGACAGGGTAGCAGTTATACCGGAGTAGTGGCACGTGGAGGAAAGATCATCAATGGAGATGTGCAGATCACATATCTCGATCTATGTCCTGCAGGCAAAGATCCATATTATTTTAAAAGGAATCCTTGCATAGAAGACAGTTATTGGTCTGCCGGAGAAGTTATTGTCCTAAATGGTAATGATGGTCTGGGGTACAATTCTACAGTAGCGGTCAGGGTAGGAGGCACCACAAATACTTCAAATAACTTCGGTCTGAAGAAAGGAGCAGAAGTTACAGTGAAGATCATAGAAAAGCCTTCAAACAGGCTGATTTCAGATTGTAATGCGAATGTTATGGCTGCAAAGACGATCTAACCCAAATTATTAGTATGGAAAAGTATAAGGTAGTGCGATGAGCGGACAGAGAGGATACTTAAAATATTTTCCTAAGGAGCATTGTTATTCTAATCAGTTGGATGCCATGGAAAAGATATATTCTGCACTTCTCAGAAAGGAGATCATACTTTTCGAGGGGGCTTGCGGTACTGGTAAGACTCTCAGTTCTCTTGCCCCTGCGCTATTTGTGGGCAAACAGTTGCAAAAAACTGTGATAATCGCAACCAATGTGCACCAGCAGATGGTGCAATTCATCAATGAGGCCCGGGAGATAAAGCAGGGAAATGATGTTAAAGTGGCAGTGGTGAAGGGTAAGGCTGCCATGTGTCCTCATGAGGTAGATTATGAAGAGTGCAGAATCAAAAGGGATAATACCTTTGAGCTGATGGAGCTGGAAAAGGAAATTGATCTGAAAAAAAAAGAGCTTAAGTCAGCTTCAGAAAACTACAAACGTTCCAAGGACCCAGCCCTTATAGCTTTAAGGGATGCCCTGTTCAATGAAATAGAGGCAGGTGAACAAAAGATCCGTGGTATAAGGGAAAGAGCATGCAATGATCTTTACGAGGTACTGCGCTTTGAAAGTGAGATATTCAGGCCGTGGCTGTTCGCTGATGTACGCACTCCTGAGGAGATCAACGAGTACGCCACAAAAAGAGGTATGTGTGGCTATGAGTTACTGAAAAGGGAATTAAAACATGCTGACCTCATAATCTGTAATTTCCATCATGTACTGAGTGCAGAGATTTTTGCAACATTACTTACCTGGCTGGATAAGGAGCCGCAGGATGTTATAGTGATTTTTGATGAGGCACATAATCTGGAATCTGCAGCACGTTCTCATTCATCCATGACCATCACAGAGCATACCATTGAAAAAGCTATCACAGAGATCGAATCCAATAAGGAACAGATGCCTGAAAGCCGTGCATCTGAACTATTCAAAATATTAAATGAGATCATAAGAGAGACATATAATAACAGGTTCAAGTTCGGTGAAAGGGAAAGAGTGGGCAGACTCTGGTATGATATGCGCATCAGTGATCCTTATGAGCGCAATGACATGGTAAGAGGCAGGTTCATGAGACAGGCCCTGGAAATGGGTTTTAAGGACGAGGCCGCCATGCAGCTTGTGCTCTCAGAGGCCAGTGAATTTGGAAAAACGCTTGATGAGGAGTACAAAGAACAATATAAGAAAGGCCTGAGCAAAATACTGAAAAGGTCACAGATTCGCTATGCTGCAGATTTTCTCTCCTCTTATCTTGTGCTATCCAACGATTATCGCTACTATCCCATCATGAATGTGCGCAGGGACCCTAACGATCAGATATATGGACGTGTGGAGCTTTTCACCTGTATTCCAAGCAATGTAACAGAGCCCCTTTTTGCTTCTGTGTTCTCTGTCATTCTTATGTCTGCTACACTTAGACCCTTTGATATGGTGAAGGCTGCCTTGGGTATAAAGCGGGAAACATGTGAGCTTTCCTACGTGACATCATTTCCACCTGAAAGACGTCTAACCATAGCTGTAGATGTTCCTCCTTTGTTCGCAAGAAGCAGGGACGACCCACATGCTCTGGAGGCCGTGGAACAGGTACTGCTAGATTCTATCGAGAATTCCAGAGGTAATGTAATTATCTTTTTCCAGAGTGCAGCTGAAGCAAGAAGATACTATTTAAAACTTGGTGACAGCCTGAGTGTACCCACGTTCCTGGATGAGGCGGGCGTATCTTCCCATGAAGTGAGAGAAGCCTTCTTTGAGCTTGGAGAAAAAGGAGGAAAAGGTGTGCTTTTCTCATATCTCTGGGGTACATTGAGCGAAGGTGTGGATTTCAGAGATGGTCGGGGCAGAACGGTTATAATCGTAGGTGTCGGTTATCCGGCTCTCAATGACAGAATGAATGCTGTGGAGTCAGCTTATGATCATTCTTACGGATTCGGAGCGGGATGGGATTATGCTGTGCAGATTCCCACCATCCGTAAGATACGACAGGCTATGGGTAGAGTAGTGCGTTCACCAATGGATCATGGAGTAAGGATATTACTTGACGGGCGTTTCCTCACCGATTCCCGTCAAAGGTACGGCAAGTTTGCCGTTTTTGGGATTTTTCCTCCAGATGAGAGGGAGGAGTTCGTAGATGTACAGCCTGAGAAAGTCAAGTTCTCATTGATCAACTTCTTTCAGGACAATTCATAATGTGTTTCAGGATAATTTATATTATTGATTGGTCATAAACATATAAAGCATAGTTATTGAAAATTATGGGAGTATAGATCATGGGACTTGAAGATCTAATGAAAGAAGTATCCAGTGAGCTTGAAAGACTTGTGAGCACCAAGACAGTTGTCGGAGATGCCGTAACAGTTGGGGACGTTACTATCATTCCCGTGACCAAGGTATCCTTTGGTTTCGGCACAGGTGGTGGAGAAGGTAAGAGCAAGAACAACGAAGAAGGTTTTGGCGGTGGTGGTGCAGCAGGTGCAAAGATAGAACCTGTGGCTTTTATAGTCATATCCAAGGAAGAAACCCGATTAATGTCTATTTCTGGGAAATCTGATATTGGTGTCCTCCTTGAATCGGTTCCGGGTCTTATAGATAAGATCAAAACCATGAAGGAAAAAAAGGGCAAAGTGAAAGATAACACTGATACAGATGCAGCTGATGTAAGTGCAGGATCTGTTGAAATTGAGGTCGAAGAGCAGTAAGCAGGCACTGAATAATTTATATAGGTCATATATCTGCCGTTTCCCTATATCTTTTCATTGAGTCTTTGATCCGGGCATACCATGTTCACAGCAATACAGGTTGTACAAGTAGCGGCGCTGGTAATCCTATTGCTGGTGTTGCTTGTACTTTTCTGTGCTATAGACCTGATAGTAGATCTGAAGAAAAAGGATCAGGACATTTCCGGAAAGATAGTGATCAAATGGCTCTTTATATCCTATTCTAAAGTTCTCTATCCGTCTGAACCCGGAAGTTCTGCTTCAAAAAAAGAGGATGAAGCTGGTAAGAAGGAAGAAATGGGAACTTCCATCCATGTTAATGCAGAACATAAGGAAAAGAAGCCTGAAGAAAAGATCACAAATGAAGGAAAAAGCACAAAAAATAAAAAAGAATTGAAGGCTAAGGATTTTATTAAGATATATTATGATATCAAAGCCCCTCTCTTAAGGCTTTTCAAAGGTACAATGCGCAATCTTAAGTTGAGATATGGCAGATGTGATGTTGCTTTTGGACTTCCGGACCCTGCAGATACGGGAATGTTGTGTGGTTTTCTTTTTGGAGTATTTGGATCCCTGCATCACTACTGGCAGAGTTTTTCTTATTTTCTGCAACCCAGGTTCGACGATAAAGTGCTGGATCTGGAATTTATGGCTGATGTGAGGGTGCGTATTTACAGATTTATTCCCACATTCCTGCGATTTGCACTTGATCTGGGTGTTCTCAGAACGGGCTGGTTACTGGTGCGCACATATAGATGAGCATTCTTTATGGGCTATACAAAGGTACAAGTGTTAAAGTTTAATAACATGCAGTTATGATTAAGACCTGAATGATAAGAGTAAAGTCCCCTTCAAGAATCCACATGGGTCTTATAGACATGAATGCAGAGCTTGGAAGAGTGGACGGTGGGGTAGGGATATCTATTGATCATCCTCACGTGGCGATCTCAGCGGAGAAAGCTGATGAAATTGAGATAATAGGCCAATCTTTACTATCACCGCGCATGCAGGCAGCTGCCAGAGTATTGCTTCCGCAGGGTCAGGGTGTCAGGGTGACCATAGAAGAAGATATGTCCCCTCATGTGGGCTGCGGTTCCGGGACTCAGGCAGCACTTTCTGTTGCAGCTGCGGTGAACAGGCTGTATGGCCTTGGTCTAAGTGTGCGGGAGATGGCCATTGCTGTGGAGCGCGGCGGCACTTCTGGTATTGGGGTCGCCTCCTTTGAAAAAGGTGGATTCATAGTTGACGGCGGGCATAAGTTCGCGGAGAAAGGTTCTTTCTCTCCGTCATCGGCAAGTAAAACACCACCGGGGCCAGTGCTTTTCAGGGAGGAATTCCCGGATTGGGAAATAGTGCTGGCTTTGCCGGGTGAGGACATGCACATAGGAGCTCATGATGCTCAGGAAGTGGATATATTCAGAAAGGAATGTCCTATTCCGTTGCATGAAGTGCAGGCCGTATCTCATATAGTGCTAATGAAAATGATGCCTGCAATCATGGAGAAGGATATTGAGGGCTTCGGCCAGGCAACTAACCGTCTGCAGACACTGGGTTTCAAGCAGAGGGAAATACGGTTGCAGCATCAGGCTGTCAGAGACCTGATAGAGCTTTTACAGGATAGTGGTGCTTATGGAGCAGGTATGAGCTCTTTTGGGCCGGTTGTATATGCTTTTACTGATAATCCAGAAGATGCAGCTTACCTAAAGGAAGACGCACAGGCTTTCCTGGACAGCACCATCGGAGGTAGGGTCATGATCACCAGAGCCAACAATACCGGTGCTTCTATTTGGGAGGAATGATTTGAAGGCACTTACATGGTTCGGCACACTGACAATTTCTCAAGATGGAGAAGTTGAGGAATGCTGCCTGCTGGAAAAAGATGTTGAACAGCTAGCTGAACACATGCTGCTTGCTGTGGAATATGATGAGCTTCCCTCTCATGGTCTGAATCTGAGGGAATTGGCACTGAATTGTGGTTTTGTTGAACTTGAAGAAGATTATGACGTGCTGCTTCGGGAAGTATGCATTAGGGCGGCAAAGCGTCAGATATCCATGACAGATACCGATGACAGACGCATCATCCAGGCTGTGGAGGCTATGGATGATATTGATAAGGCAGCCAACGAGCTTTCTGAAAGGCTTAATGAGTGGTATGGTGCTTATTTCCCGGAACTGGAGCTTACGGCAGAGTCCATGGCAAGGTTCGTGGCAAGGTTCGGCTCCCGGGAGAATGTGCCAGAGGATCATGATATGTTCGTGAAGGCCAGCAGTTCCATGGGTGCGGAACTGTCACTGGTGGACGAAGATCTTTTACGTAACTTTGCAGTCAGTCTGTGTGGTATATATGATACACGCAAACATCTGGAACAGTACATCATGAATAATATGGGTGCAGTGGCTCCCAACCTCACAAATATAGCAGGTGCTCCTTTAGGTGCAAGGCTTATCAGCCTTGCCGGAGGGTTGGAGAAACTTGCGGCTTTTCCTTCAAGTACCGTGCAGGTTATTGGCGCGAGCAATGCACTGTTCAAGCACCTGAGGTCTCGTGCACCTTCTCCAAAGCATGGTGTGATCTTCAATCACCCACTAATCAAAGGTTCACCGTGGTGGCAGAGGGGTAAGATAGCCAGGGCACTGGCAGCGAAGATAAGTCTGGCTGTGCGCATGGATGTTTATGGCGGGAAACTTGATCCTTCCATAAAGGAAAAACTTGAGAACAAAGTAGGATCTATCAGGAAAGCTAATCCTGAGGCTCCTAAGAAGCAGTCCACGAAGGTCACTCAGCCGGGTCCGGGCAGATCAGGCGGCAGACCAGCCAAGAAGCGCCGTGGTCAGAATAAAAGTGGAATGAAAAAAGGTGGCAAAGGCACAGGTGACAGATCAGGAGGCAGACCTGCATGATAATTGAGCAATTGTCAGACGGTATCTTTGAAGTGGTCATGGATGACAGGAAGATATTGGCCACACATAACCTCTATCCCGGTCATAGTGTGTATGGTGAAAGGCTTATTGATGCGGATGGCGTGGAATATCGTCAGTGGGATCCCCATAGAAGCAAGCTGGGTGCTATGGTGCTCAAGAACTTTGATATTCCCATAGCATATGATTCCCATGTACTGTACCTGGGAGCTGCTTCGGGCACGACCGTGAGCCATGTTTCGGATATCCTGACAGATGGCCTGGTGTATGCTGTGGAGTTCTCTCCGCGCACCATGCGCGATCTGATACAGCTCTGTGATCAGCGACCCAATATAATTCCCATACTTGCGGATGCTAACCAGCCCCGTTCCTATGCACATATCGTGGAAACAGTAGATGTTATCTTCCAGGACGTTGCCCAGCCCAACCAGGCTGAGATAGCTGCTCTTAATTCAAAATACTTCTTAGAGAATGACGGACATCTTATGCTTTCCATCAAATCCCGCAGTATCGACACCGTAGCCAGCCCCAAAAAGGTGTTCAAGGACGAGGTCAAAAAGCTGGAAAGCGACTTTGGCGTGGAGTTCGAGGTGCTGCAACGCAAAGAACTTGATCCCTTCCACGAGGACCATCTGGGCTTACTGGCGAGGATGTTTCTGGATGAGGAAAAGGAGTAAAGGTATAAAGCATTTAGAATAATTTTAAATATTCTCTTATATTCTCTACTGTTTAAGTACTCAAGACTAAATATCCTGTACCAGTTTGCTATATTCTTCAATAGTGAGGTTTATCTCATTCAGGATTACTCTGATAAGAGGCCTTGCAAGTTCTTTGCTTGAATGAAAGGGTATTGTGGTCGTTCTACCATCGGCATGCCTGTAAAATGCATGACTGCCTTTTTGTCTGACCTTTTCAAATCCAAGATTATACAGTATCTTTTCCATTGTTCGGGCATCGACCAATGGCAATCTGCTCATACAGCAACCTCAATTTGCTGAAGGCCTACGAACTCGGGGATCGATTCTTTATCTTCAGGGCTCATTTCTTCAAGGCACAGCTCGATCACTTCTTTTAACCGAACCTGCAATTCATCCAGTGTTTCAGCTTGTGTATGAGCTCCAGGAATTCCCGGGACAATAGCAACATAGTAGCCCGATTCCACATCTTTCTCTATATATGCAGTGAATTTGCTTATCATCTGGTATCCCACTTTCTATTTGCCTTTTTACTATATATGGGCTAGGTAAAAATTCAATCTTGTGATATCGGCTATCTTTAGCTCAGCAGCCATTTCCAGATGGGTCTGAAGATCATTTTTCTATCATCTATCTTTTGTGTCATCAGTAAAGATTGGATTTTTTACTATTTGGCCTGGTAGGCCAAATAATAGGCAGTTTATTTGGTTTGGCAGACCACAATAATCAGATCCTATGTATAACATTACCTATGCATCAAAGAACCAGCTTTTTCAATAATACATCTGGCAGAAGCTGCGATACTCTTCTCAGGCTCTGCATTTGCAGTTTTTACCGCTCCCTTCTTCGTGTATCTACTTCCCAGATACCATGTGAAGATCTCCGAGTAAACTATGATCCCAATAAGTGTTGACCAGACGAACAGCAGCACATGGTAGTTGTTTATAGGTACATTGCCTTCTGCAAGCACTATGTGCCTGAAAGCCAGGAAAGAAAGCGCAGTGTAAGGCATCATTAAAATACACATGATAGGCACTATTAAAAGGATAAGTATAGCAACTGCTGAAGATACATATACCATGAGTATGATCGCCAGCAATGTTAACAGGGCAAATATCATCAGTGAGATAACAGAATATGCAAAGTCCATAGTATCCTCAAAGTACATTCCGTCAAATATACCGAAAATGTATACTTAAGCATATTATTAATCTATTGATTATATACTTTCCTAATTAAATAAAATACAGTTACAGGTATCAGTGATACAACAAACAACAACCCCACAAAAGAAGACACTAAAAAG
>CAZAMM010000017.1:0-35320 GCA_964486435.1 uncultured Methanosarcinales archaeon
TCTTTAAGGATGTTACTAAAAATAGAAAAGCTGAAGAGTGTGAAAAGCATCTTAAAAAAGTGCTCTTAGCCATTAGAAAGGTCAGTCAGTTGATAGTACGTGAAAAAGATCCTTACAATCTTATTAAAAGCACCTGTGCTGATCTGACAGAAACACTTGGCTATCATGATGCATGTATAGCACTGATGAATGAAAACGGCTCAATTAGCTGCACTGCTGCATCAGGAATCGAATGCGAGAGAAAGCTTATTAATGAACAGCTGGAAAATGGAAAATTCCCATTCTGTATGGCCTCGGCTCTCAAGCAAGATGGGCTGATAGTTATCGATCATCCTGATCCAAATTGTGGTGATTGTCCTTTATCGTGTCAGAATTCAGAAATGAGTGGTATGGCCAGCAGATTGCAGTTCGATGGCCGAACATATGGAGTGTTAGCAGTATTGATCCCCTCAAGCTTTGCACACGACAGGGAAGAACAAGAGCTGTTTATTGAAATCGCCGAGGACCTGGGATTCGCCCTTCAAAAAATAAACACAGAGAATGCATTGCTGGAAAGCGAACAAAACTACAGGACACTGGCTGATACAGGACAGACTTTGATCTGGACTTCCACAGAGGAAAAACTTTGTAACTACTTCAATTTGCCATGGCTGCAATTCACAGGTCGTGCTATTGAACAGGAACTTGGAAATGGATGGATTAAGAACGTTCATTCAGATGATATTAAGAACTTTTTGCAGACCTATACCAATGCTTTTGACAGACGTGAGAAATTTCTTGTAGAATATCGCCTTCACAGACACGATGGTGAATATAGATGGTTCCTTAACGAGGGTTCGCCACGTTATGACAGCAAGGGAAAATTCATTGGTTATATAAGCCATTGCATGGACATCACTGAGCGCAAAAAGGTAGAAAATGAACGTGAAATAACTATACGGCTGCTCAGTGTAATGAACTCATCAGGAAATCTGCCCGAAATGATAGCTTCGATAACAGAACTGCTGCAAAGCTGGTCAGGCTGCGAAGCTGTGGGCATCAGGCTGAAGGAAGGAGATGACTATCCATACTACGAAACATATGGATTTCCGGAACGGTTTGTAATGCAGGAGAATTTACTTTGTGCCCGCGATATGGATGGGCAGATCCTTCGTGATGAGTGCGGGAACCCGATCCTTGAATGCATGTGTGGTAACGTAATTAATGCACATTTTGACCCAGCTTTGCCTTTTTTTACCCAGCATGGCAGCTTCTGGACAAACTCCACAACAGAATTGCTTGCCAGTACAAGTGAGACTGACAGGCTTGCACGTACACGTAATCGTTGCAATGGTGAAGGCTATGAATCTGTTGCATTGATCCCTATCCGCATACATGGGAACACATTTGGCCTGATACAGCTTAATGACTCACGGAAAGGAATGTTCACAAAAGAGAACATTGCCATGTTCGAACATCTGGCGGATAGTATCGCTCTTGAGCTGGCACATAGTCAGGCACAGAATTCAGTAAAACAAAAAGAAAAGAAATTGGCAAGTATCTTTAAAGCAGCACCTTTTGGGATCGGTGTTGTTATCGATCGCATTATTGTAGATGTCAACTTATATTTATGTGAAATGACCGGATACAGTTGCAATGAACTTATCGGTTGCAGTGCCAGCGTACTTTACACTACATTAAAAGATTTCAACTATGTTGGGAAGGAAAAGTACCGCCAGATAGCAGAAAGTGGGATCGGGACCGTTGAAACGCTGTGGAGAAGAAAAGATGGCACCATTATCAATGTTTTATTGTCATCGACCCCAATAGACAGTTCTGACATGTCAAAGGGAGTAACATTTACTGCAGTTGATATTACTTCACAAAAGAAAGATGAAAGGGCACTGGCTGACGAAGCTGTAAGGAGACGTATCCTTATAGAACAATCCAGGGATGGAATTGTAGTCATTGACATGAAGGGTAAGGTCTACGAAACAAATCAGCGATATGCAGAAATGCTCGGCTATTCCGTGGAAGAGGTCAAAGGTCTGCATATCTGGGACTGGGATGTGCAATGGACTGCTGGGAAACTGCTTGAAATGATTAATCTTGTTGACGAAAATGGACAGATCATAGAAACACGTCACCTTCGAAAAGATGGAAATTTCATCGATGTTGAGATCAGCGCCAGTGGTTCTTATATTGGGGGGCAGAAACTGCTATTTTGCGTATGCCGGGATGTCACAGAGAGGAAAATGGCTGAAAAAGAGCTTCTTGAAAGCGAATCCAGAAACAGGTTGATTTTAGAGAACAGCCCTATGGCTGTTTTCCTTGTACGGGATGGAAAATATATCTATGCAAACCCCATGGGAATTGATACTCTTGGATACCTGTCTCCTGAAGAAGCTATAGGGTTGCCTGTAGAGAGAACTGTATCACCAAGATATGTGGATATTATAAAAAACAGAATAGAAAATGCGTCTAAAGGACTGACAAATCCTCCGATTGAGGTCACGATGATACATCCTGGAAAGGAAGACTGTGTGATCGAGGCTGTTTCAGTGCCTATGATGCTTGAAGACGGACCTGCAATCCTAGTAATGGGAGTGAACATTACAGAGCGCAAAAAAGCTGAAGCTGAATTAAAAAAGAGTGAACAGCTCCTTAGAAAGATCTTTGATATATTGCCTGTTGGACTGTGGATAGCAGATAAGAATGGAAAGCTCCTGAGCAGCAATAAAATGGGAATCAAAATATGGGGTGCGGAGCTAAAAATAGATATTGAGGAATATAGAGTCTTCAAGGCCCGGAGGATACCTTCCGGACAAGAGGTCGCACCTGATGACTGGGCACTTGCTCATACTATAAATGAAGGGATAACTGTTGAAAACGAAATGCTTGAGATAGAAGCATTTGACGGAAAGAAGAGGATGATCTTAAACTATACAGCTCCAGTGCAGGACGAAGAGGGGAACATCCAGGGAGCAATAATTGTTAATCAGGATATAAGCAGCTTGAAAATGGCAGAAGAGGCGGTAAGAAAAAGTGAAGAGAGACTATCACTTGCAATGGAAGCCTCTGACTATGGTTTTTGGGATCTGGACCTGGATACGGATGAGATTTATTTAAGTCCACATATATACAATATGCTGGGGCTGCAAGCTGAAGGGATAAAAGGGAACATATTTTTAGACCCAAAAGTGTTCTACCCAGATGACAGGATAACTGCTTTGTCTGAGATAACAAGGGCACTAGAAAAAGCGATTCCGTTAAACCTTGACTGCAGACTTAAGCATGCATCCGGAGAATGCGTATGGGTATCTATAAAAGGAAAACCTTTCGATATTGATGAAATTGGCATATTTCACCGTTTTGTAGGCACAATGGTCAACATCACACCACGTATAAAAGCTGAAGAGGCTTTATTATATGCCAAAACTGCTGCAAATGAATCAAACCGTATAAAAAGTGATCTTTTAACCAATATCACACATGAACTCAGGACACCACTTACGGCAGTCATCGGTTTTTCAGATGTGATGCTGGAACAGAAAAACAATAACCTTGATGATATGCAGAAACGCTACCTTAAGCATATTAACAAAGGGGGCAAAGACCTACTTGGTACGATAAATAAAATACTTGATTTCTCAAGATATGAATCATCAGATCTGGCCCATCTGTCTTTAGGTAAGATCTCTGTCAAAAAATTGGTATATGATACTATAGGAGTGTTATCTGTACAGTCAGCAAAGAAGAGCCAGAATGTAGATGTTAAAATTGAAAATAATGTTCCTGAGGTCCTGGCAGATGAATATAAATTAAAGCAGATAATATATAATCTTGTAGAGAATGCTATAAAATTTACAGATGAAAAGGGTTCTATACAGATCGAAGTCTCATCAAGGGGAAATATGATACAGTTCTCGGTTCGTGATAATGGGATCGGTATTAAAAACGAAAGTCTGGATAAAATATTTGATCCTTTTATCCAGATAGATGGATCCATCTCAAGAAAATATGGTGGTACAGGAATGGGACTGGCCCTTGTAAAGAAGTTTGTTGAATTGCACGGGGGTAATATCCGTGTAGAGAGCGAGCCTGAATACGGTAGTAACTTTATTTTTAAAATTCCGGTGGATCGGAAAGTTAAAGACTCGGACGGTCTGCGATAGTCTGATGAAAATGATGCTAAAAGAAACTTATTTTGTAAATATTTCTTTTGTTCCGCCTGAGATCAATAAAGCAATATCCTTCAGGACGAACATCTGCTTGATGCCTTTTGGCATGGCTATATACCGAGGTTCCCATATGGGATTGAACTTTTCTTTATAGGCTCTAAGGCCTTTAAAATTATAGAAATATTCTCCATGTGTGAAAATTGTTGAGCCTATTTTGTTCCACAATGGCGCAAGTGTCCTGTTCTCAAGACCTGAAAGCGGAGACATCCCCTGTGAAAAATACATGAACCCGTTCTCCTTTCCCCATAGCATGAGCTTGGTAAAAAGGTATTCCATGGTAGAGTTAGAGATATCAGGGTCGTAACGCATAAGGTCAATAGCCATTTCTTCTTTATTGGCTGTCATCCAGATGTTTGCAAAAGCAACTATCTGAACTCCTTTTTTTATGATCGCAAGGGAAAAGTTGGATAGATAACCGATGTTAAAGTTTCCCATCGAAAAACTTTTTTCTTTGGTATTCTTAGTTTCCAGCCAGGCATCAGATATACTTTTAAGTTCCTGAGAGTGAGCAGGGATATCTTCTGGCTGCATGATCTCAAAATGAAAACCATCTTTTTCCATGCGCTTCACAGAATAGCGGAAATCTTTTCCTGCACTGCCCTCAAGGATGAACTCTGAAAGCTGCACCCTTGCTTCCTCTCCGATCTTTATCAGAGTAAGACCAATGTCCAGATAATAAGGTATGTACTTTTCGCTTACCTCGTAGAACACAGTCCAGCCCTGATGGAGATTTGCCATTTCATGGAAATCCCAAATCAGTTCTTTGATATTTCTGCAATTTCCTATGGGATCCCCCATACAAATCCAGCTTTTACCAGATATCCCATACATCATGAATGAATTTTTCTGTTCATCGAACAATACATACTTATCTTCAAGCAGAGCTAGATTTCCATTAGTGTCAGAACTTGTTCTGATAACTTCCTTCACTGTACTTATTTCTTGATCATTTGGAAGTTCGATGTCCTTACTTGAACCACCAAGCAATCGAACGATCCCAAAGATCGCTAAAACAGTAGATATACCCACAACAGATCTGAAGAACCTGGGAAAATACATATTAGTTTCAAAATGCCATAAAAGTTCCTCTGAATATCCCATATGTTCATGGGAGAAGAGTCCAAGCCATATGAAGCTAAGAACAACAAAGGCAATAGCAATAATATTGTCCCTGCTGAAGGACTGGTCCAACATGGAAGACTTTCTGTAAAAGTGCTTCCTCTGAGGTAATAACAGTAAGAATATGGTAAATAATATACCTGATTCCATATAGTTCAAACCTTTCAGGATAGAGAAGATACTTCCCAGAAAAAGTATGATCACTGATAGCATATAGGCTCCATCGACCCTTTTCCATAATCCATTAGCCAGAATGAGAAGCATGACACCTATCATACTGCTTAGGAGGCTGGAAGACTCTATCAAACACAGAGGAACCAGCGTTTCTACAATAAGCATGCTCTCTATCTGAGGAGGCAAGGCTTCTGAAAAAAGGAGCAATGCCCCTGCAAAGAAAATGAGTACAGCAGATAGCTGAGGTGTGAATGCAGAAACTGTAAGATATGTTTTTTTGTGTAAATGTATTAATATCTCTTTTCTTGCATTGAACTCGCTGTATGACAGAACGATCAGTCCCACAAGAAAAGGTGTAAGATAATACACTATCCTGAACATCACAAGAGCAACGATAACCGCTTCAGGAGTTAAATGAGAAACAAGTGCAAGGAGCATGATAGTTTCGAAAATCCCCAGTCCGCCGGGAATGGTACTTATGTAGGCAAGGGTCTGTGCCACTAGGAACATTGCCATGAAATATGGGGAGGAGATATCACCACTATTGGAAAGAAGGAAATAGAGGGCACTGCCTGCAAAGACAGAATCTAGCGATGAAACGAGGATCTGTGCAAGAGCAGTCCGTAGGTCAGGGAAACGGACCTCATCACCTTTTATAATGAAAGTCCTATGCTGCATGCAGAGTACAAGATACACAATAAGGAAGAGCAGCAGACAGACACCTAAAACCTTGAAAAATATCTCATAGAAGGAAAAGGATGCAGGCATTTCTATTGGATAGAAAGTCAATAATGACCCACCGACAAAGCATATACCAAGCCAGAAAGTTATGCTGCAGAATGTGATCACTTTGCCTATTTGCAGCAGTGTCAGACCATAAGCAGAGTATGACCTGTAACGTAGTGAGCCACCTGTAAGAGGATTAAAACCTATGCTATAACTGATGGAAGTACTTGTAAAAGAAGAACGGAGAATATCCTTAAAGGATATATATTGGCCTATGTATCGCATGGCCAGCAAATCATAGCTAATAAGAGCAATATAACTCAAAAAAGTAAAAACAGAAGCAAATATCATACTTAATGGCCCAATGTCTGTAAAATTCATCAGAATATGATCTAATTGCAGGGGTTGAAGTTCCCTGTCTAAAACCCATAGTGAAAGGGCAAAAAGAACAATAGGTAATAGATAGCTTACCTTTTGCATGATTTTTTGAGCCTGATAATTCTTTTTTAATACCAATATAATTCACCTGAAATAAATATTCTATATTGATCATGCTATTTGATATTAACTCAGGTTTGGGGTATGAAGAGATTACCCAAAATGTTCTGGGAGAAATAGAACCAACATTATAGAAAAACATTTTATCAAAAAGGGAGTTTAGCCTACACACGCAAATTCTTCTTTTGCAAATTACGGGGCTGTTTTAATGGATATATCCGAACTTATAGAGAAAATAAAATCTTCAAGAAGATACGAGGGACAGATCGTGCACATTGAAGACATACCTGCAAAGGAACCCGTCTATAGCTCTGTTGAACTGAAACCGATTATACAATATGCTCTGGCTGAAACTGGTATCATGCAACTTTACGCCCATCAGGCAGAGGCTGTGCAAATGGCCAGGAAAGGGAAGAACATAGTCCTGTCTACCAGCACTGCCAGCGGCAAATCCCTTTGCTACATGGTGCCTATATTTGAGACGATCCTGAATGATCCAGGGGCAACAGCACTTTATATCTCTCCTTTGAATGCGCTGGTAAACGACCAGCTCCAGAGTTTTAGAAATTTCAGCCAGCTGATGGGGCTGGACATCAATGTAAACAGATTCATTGGATCTATGTCTAAAAGTGAAAAAGATGCAGTTAAGTACAACAATCCACGAATCATATTCACCAATCCGGATATGCTGCATCTGAGCTTTCTGCAATGGAAACATCAATGGAAACGTTTTCTTTCAAATCTGAGGTTTATCGTCCTTGATGAAAGTCATACATACAGCGGTGTAATGGGCAGCCACATGGCAAATCTGCTTAGAAGACTTAACAGAGTATGTGATCATTATGGTGCACACCCTCAATACATCTGTTGCACTGCGACGATCGGCAACCCTGTGGAACATGCTGCCTCTTTAACAGGTAAAAATATGGTATTGATAGATAATGACAGTTCGGGAAGAGGAGCACAGAAATTCGTATTCTGGAATCCGCCCTTGTATGCAAAATATGGGAACTTCATCATAAGAAAAGCCAGTTTCGGGGAAACGGTAAACATGTTCACAACATTGGTTCAGAGCGGTTTCCAGACAATTGCCTTTGCAAGGTCGAGACAGAAAGTGGAGCGAATGTTCATCGAATCAAAGAACATTCTTGCCCACAGAGGTGTCGAACAAAAAATAAGCTCCTACAGAGGTGGTTATCACGGACATGAACGTGAGATCATTGAGAAGGGGCTTTCCAGTGGCCAAATTGCGGGTGTTATTTCCACCAATGCACTGGAACTGGGAATTAATATCGGTGGTCTTGACGCTTGTGTCATGGATGGTTTTCCTGGAACAATAATGAGTGCAAGGCAGCAGGCAGGAAGGGCCGGACGCGGATATGCGCAAAGCATAGTGGTACTTGTTGCCGATACCAATCCTCTGGACCAGTACTACATGAGAAATCCCGGAGATCTTTTCAGAAAGAAGTGCGAAGAAGCGGTGATAAATGTTTCCAACCGCTATATACAGGCAGGCCATCTGCTGTGTGCAGCCAGAGAGATCCCTTTACGTACAGAAGATGAACAATATTTTGGTAATGAGTTCAGCAATATAGTGAATGTGCTGGAGGAAGAAGGATTACTTGAAGGTATTGAAGAAAAAAGGACACCTGATACTGAAGCTCATATGCACATATCTATCCGGGATATAGATAGTGACGCGTATACGATTATTGACAGAGCTTCTAAAAGACCTCTGGAGAATTCTCTTGGCAGACTGCAAGCTTACAGAGAGGCATTTGAAGGCGCAGTGTACATAAACAAGGGAAATGCCTATGTTGTCACCACCCAGGACCATGAAAAACGCGAGATACACGTAGATCACACACAGAACGAATACTATACCAGATCGATGGTATCCACAGAAGTGGTCGTAAGAGATGTCTTGGAAACAAAAAAGTTGTCAACTTGCCCTGATGTTAAGGTGGGATTTGGAAGTGTGGATGTTACCCAACAGGTAACAGGGTACAAGAAATTGCAGCAGCGCACGGATAAAGAACTTGATCAATGTGCTTTGCAAATGCCAAAGTTCACTCTTGAAACAGAAGCTTTCTGGCTTGAACTGCCCGTCTGGTCCATGGGAACAGTGACAGCACATGAAAGAGATTTTGCCGGAGGTATCCATGCTATTGAACATGCGATGATAGCAATGTACCCTTTGCACCTGCTTGCTGACCGCAATGATGTTGGAGGGCTGTCCACAGCAGAGCACTCAGACCTTGGAGGTCGCAGCGGAATATTCGTATACGATGGACATCCCGGAGGTGTTGGTTATGCTGAGAATGGATATGACAGGATCGTTGAAATGCTTGAGGTCACTTTGCGGTCCATTGAAAGCTGTCCTTGTACAGAAGGCTGCCCTTCCTGCATCCAGTCCCCAAAATGTGGTAACAATAACACTCCACTGGACAAGGATGCTGCCATCATCTTACTTCGCAAGATGCTCGGAAAACCTGAATATGTACCTCAGAAGAAAAAAGCTCATCTGGATATGAAAATGTCGGGAAAACGTATTGCTGATATTCCTGAGGAAAAAGAAAGGATTGAACAAAGGTTTGATCCTGTAAGCGCCCTTAACAGGGCCAGAAGAAAACTGCGTCAGAGGCAGACAAGGACAGCGGCCGAATGGGTAAAGGCCGGTATCTTCACTGGAAAAGAACAAAAGGACCATGAACAGGCGTATGAATGCTTTGAGGCTGCTCTGCAGCTTGAGCCCGATAATCCCAGCGCATTGCTTAACAAGGGTATCACCTGTTTGAATCTTGATCAGAACCAGGCTGCTCTTACATGTTTTAACAGGCTTATTAATCTGGGTGTAGATCAGAGTGTTGTGTGGAAGAACAAAGGAACTGCTCTATACCGCCTTGGAGATCCCAGAGGCGCTATAGAAGCATACGATGAGGCTTTGAGAATCAAACCAGATGATAAGAAAGTGCAGGAACTGCAAGAAAGAGCAAAGAAGATATGTACTTAAATCTGTCAGTTAATCTTTAAATATAGAAAAATATATGAGGATTTTGATCAAACCTCTTTAAATCGTACAGGGTACAAAATATAAAGGCGATAAGATTACTCGCCTCTTTTAACATTGGTTGTACCTTCGTCTCCCACTATTTCTTAATGAACTGATTGGAATCCAATTCCTGAAAAGCCAGATTAAGTTCTTCTTTTGTGTTCATGACAATCGGACCACCCCAGGCAATCGGCTCCTTCAACGGCCTGGCGGATAGTAGCAGAAAGCGGATACCCTTATCTGCGGCTTTGACCCAGAACTTATCGCCATTACTAAAGAGCACTGCTTGCTTTTCATCAATCAGATCAGCAGGATTACCAATGCTTTTTACAGGGTCAAAAATTGCCTGGCCAGCAAAGATATATATAAATAGAGTTTCTCTGGGATCATTTGTGAAGGACCATTCGTGACCAGCTGAAACTTCAACATCCAAATAAGTAGCTTTAATATATTTTCCTTCAAAAGCCCCCTTCGTCCCGAAATATTCACCGGCAACTATATGGACCTTGGTGCCTTTTTCTTCAATGACAGGGATGTTATCATATTTGATGTCACCGTAACTGGGATCTGTCATTTTGTCTTTGGCAGGAAGATTCAACCATAACTGAGCACCGAGCAGGCGCTCACTCGCTTTCGGCATTTCCTGATGTATAATTCCAGATCCTGCAGTCATCCACTGGCAGTCACCATCAAGAATGCTGCCACGATTACCCAGACTATCTCCGTGTTCGATATCGCCCTTAATAAGGTAAGTTATCGTCTCAATACCACGGTGTGGATGCCAGGGAAATCCTTTTGTATAATCATCCGGGTTGGCAGAATCAAAGGCATCAAGCATCAGAAAGGGATCAAAGTCCGTAGTATCGTGATAACCAAGGACGCGAACCAGCCTGACTCCTGCACCATCAACAGCTCTCTGACCACTTACTATTCTTTTAATTGTTCTTAATTGAGTCATAGTCTTCTTCCTTCTAATATGCCACAGTGTATCTGGTTTTTCTCTAGCACCTTCTTGCCAAAAAATGCGGACAAGGAATGACTCGTTTTTAGTTAAAAGCAGATTCAATGAACCTGTTCATCAATTAAGTCCCAATACCTTGTCTTTAAAGGGTTTCAGAAATAGATGTATAATGAGTAATGATCCATAATGAGTAATGACCTGATGTCATTAATTGGAGAAAATATTATTTAAGCGATTGCAGTCACAGATTCTTTGGCTTTTGAGTAAATACTGCTGACTTGTATAGAAGTTGTTTTATATTATATTGTATTAAATTACACTATTCTTGTGTATGGCAATGAACCGGTATTTCTCTTCATTGCATGTAAGGTTCTCAGGGCATACAGGATATCACTAACACATTGTAGATCTCAGTAATGCATGTAATACATCAAAATATAAATTTACTGATATATTGGCAGAAGTAATATATCATATTACAAGTATAATATAATAATATAAAAAAATATTTTTAGCTGTTATAAACGATATAAACAATAACATTTAATTAATTTCTATATATCCATTATTAAGATACGATTCGTGTGAAACATTAATAAATAGTACCGACTACTATGAAGTAGTATGGTAATTCCTGTATTATTGAAATTCCTGGTCTTTATCATAAGCCTGTCAATTTCAGGGTGTGTTTCACCTGATGACCAGCCTGCTGATAGTGTCACAAATATCAATGTGCCAACTGGCTCCATTGCATACGTTGATACTGACGGAAATGCAAATTACAATTGTGATGGTGTAAATGACCATGTGGAGATCAACAAAGCACTTGAATATATCAATAGTATTGGCGGAGGTACTGTATATCTGAAGGGTCCGAATACATACTGGATAGATGGCACCCTGAACATGGGCTCGGACACCATCCTTACAGGAGACCCCACCGCGTGTATCAAGCTCAAACCAAATGCCAATTGGGGTGACTATGTGCCTTTGATCACCAACATGGAGGGTGCAAATAAGAATTTCACAATAAAGGGATTCATAATAGATGGGAATAGTGAGAACCAGTCCGTTCCCCGGGGTTCAGGATACTACGACATGATCTATTTCCACAAATGCACTGACATCACTGTTACAGATATGCGTTTGCAATGGGGAACAAGCGATGGCCTGATAGTAAGGAACTATTTCCATGATATCCCTTCTAATGTTGTTTTCACGAACAATTCAGTATACAAGCTTGGGCATGAGGCCCTGTATACTCTGGGACTCAATGGTGTCACAGTAGCCAACAACAATGTGTTCACAAGGACTAACACCGCTTTCAGACTATCAAGTTCAGGCCATGCCAAGATCTACAACAATATTATTCATTCGGAGATACAGGACTGGTCAACAGGTCCGGGCATCGAGATAGACAAGAGTGACAGATACGAATCCGAGAAAATAGAGATATACAGGAATCGTATCCACACCCTTAATGGCGCTGCTATCTGGATATTTGGAGAGGACACTGATAATGTAATACGTGGTAAGGATGTATACATACACCACAATATAATATATGATGTTGGGCAATACGATAAATTTACCGGATATAGCAATGCAGGGATCGTGATAGGACAGTTCAATAATACAATAATAGAGAACAATGTCATTCATAATGGAGGCCAGGCGGGAATTAAATACTATCAATACCCGAACGCAGCCGGCATGAATACGTCTTTCACTACCATTGTCAGGAACAATGTTATACTGGGCTCTGATAAAAACAAGGACAGGGGATTATGGAACACTGATGAAATAAATCACACGTTCATCTCC
This sequence comes from uncultured Methanosarcinales archaeon, assembly GCA_964486435.1. Taxonomy (GTDB): domain Archaea; phylum Halobacteriota; class Methanosarcinia; order Methanosarcinales; family Methanosarcinaceae; genus Methanomethylovorans. The sequence goes on from CAZAMM010000017.1 coordinate 12,575, forward strand.
AGTAATAATTGCATATATAATGTAGACAAGAACTATGATGGGAACGGGATAATCCACAAAGATGACATATATGTTGATCCGCTGTTCTCAGACACGGCAAAACGTGATTACCATCTGAGGAGTGCTGCAGGCCGCTGGTCCGGCAATTCGTGGGTAAGCGATTCGGTTACAAGTCCACTTATAGATGCCGGGTACCTTGGGTCTGATTTCATGCGGGAAGCTGAACCTAACGGTGGCAGAATAAACATAGGCAGATACGGCAATACTAATGAAGCCTCCAAGAGTCCTTCAAGATAACACTCACAAAAGGATAAGACTGTGTGTGGAGTGTAAGATTGAGGCACAGTTCCTGAAAGTCACATAGACTAACCTTTAAGATTAAAAAAGACATTTTCAAAACCATGCAATATATGTGTGATCATCCCACACTCTGGATAAAAGGCAATACTTCAGCTTCTCTCAAAGATAAAACGATAGTTCTTGCAGCAACCGGCAGCATTGCTGCCGTACGCACTGTAGAACTTGCCCGTGAATTGATCCGCAGAGGTGCCGATGTATATGCCGTCATGAGCGAGGCGGCCTCATGGATACTTAACCCTATGGCTCTGCACTACGCTACCGGCCATGAAGTGATCACCAGGATCACCGGAGCTGTGGAGCATGTGGAATTCTGCGGTATGAGCGGTAAAGCCGACCTGTTGCTTATAGCCCCTGCAACAGCCAATACCATTGGAAAAATAGCATCCGGGATAGATGATACCCCTGTTACGACATTTGCCACCACGGCCATTGGATCTGACATACCTGTAATGATAGTGCCTGCTATGCATGAAGCTATGTATAACCATCCTTCTGTGGCTGAAAATATTGAGAAGATAAAATGCTGGGGTGTAGGGTTCATTGGACCTGACATAAAGGAAGGCATTGCCAAAATAGCTTCTAATGAAGACATAATACTGCAGGTGGAAAGACAATTAAGCAACAAAGAGCTTGCCGGTAGAAAACTGCTCATAACCAGCGGCTCTACAGCAGAACCCATCGATCCCATCAGGATACTTACCAACAGAGCATCAGGAAAGACTGGAGTAGAACTTGCTCTGGAAGCTTATAGGCGTTGTGCGGAAGTGACGATAATACACCGCAATATAATAGGATTTGCCGGGATAAAAGAGATATATGCTGAAAGCGCCTCTCAGATGACGCAAGCCGTTCTTGAAGAACTTGCCTGCGGTTATGATATACTGATCAGTGCTGCAGCGATAGCTGATTATACCCTGGACCCCGCAGATACGAAAATAAAATCAGGCGGGGAACTTACCTTGCACCTGAAACCTGTGGCCAAGCTTATAGCCAAAGCCAGGGACACATATCCTGACTTGTTCATTGCAGGCTTCAAAGCCGAAACAGGAACAAGTTTGGACGAACTTATTAAACGAGCAATGAGCACCCTTGAAACATCACAACTCAATATGATAGTTGCAAATGATGTAGGAGGCAGTGGTATCGGTACAGATGATAATGAAGTGTACATCCTTACTGCAGAAGATAGCGGCTATATCCACATAACCGGATCAAAAAGATCAATAGCTTCTGCATTGCTGGATGAGCTGAGCCACTTGCTGATATCAAGGAAGTGACAACATGCAAGAAAGAAAATGGTCTTCCAGAGGTTTTGCCCCTGCACATATAACCGGCTTTTTTTGTATACATGACCATGAAGATGCACGTAAAAAAGGATCTACAGGTTGTGGAATTGTTCTTGACAGAGGAGTGGTCACCACTGTGACTTACACAGAAGAGCTTGAAGATACCCTGATATTCCTTAACGGCAAACAGGTAGAAGGCAACACTACAAAGACTGCTGTGAACATGCTTACAAATTTACCTCTGCTTGTGGAAAGCATGACTAACATACCTATCGGATGTGGATTTGGCGCATCCGGTGCCGGTGCCCTCAGTACGGCTTATGCATTGAACGATGTATTATCACTAAACCTTACATCGTCCAAAATAATTGAAACTGCACATGTGGCAGAAGTTGTAAACAGGAGCGGGCTTGGTGATGTGATAGCACAGTCCTATGGAGGAACGGTCATCCGTACAGCACCTGGAGCCCCACAATACGGAAATGTGGACTGGATCCCTGTAGCAGGAAAAGAAGTACTCTGTGTGGCACTTGGAGAGCTGGGCACAGGTTCTGTCATATCAGACCCTGATCTTGCCTGGCGCATAAATTCAATGGGAAGAGGTGCAATGAAAAGGCTCATGAAATCGCCAACTTTTGAGACTTTTATGAAATGCTCTCAGGATTTTGCCCTGGGTACGGGACTGGCATCCAATGCAGTAATAGATATAATAGAAGCTGTGGGATCTGAAGGTGGAATGGCTTCCCAGGCTATGCTGGGAGAATCTGTTTTCGCAACGGTGGACCCTGAGAGAAGGGAAACAGTGGTAGAAGCACTCTCTGAGTTCGGACAGCCTGTAGCATATTATCTTAACAACTGCAGAGCAGGTCTTGTGTGACAAAAAGCCTATTTATCATGTTGTTGCATTAAGCCCTCAAGTGAATATTACCTGATTCATCCAAAAGGAAGGAATATGGAAACAAGGGAGACAAAAAATCGTGACACACATCCCTGAAGATCATCCCAGATATACATCCCTGATAACCAGGGAAAGAATAGTCGAAGGTGTACAGACAGGCATCACCAGCCAGCAGGGCCTTGTGGCACAGGGTAGAGGTGAAGCCTTTGACTACCTTGTCGGTGAACGTACAATTGAATCTGCTGCAATAGCAGAACGTGTTGCAGTGGCTTATTTGCTCACTGCTGAAAGACCGGTTATATCCATAAATGGGAACACTGCTGCTCTTGTACCAGGCAACCTGGTGTCTCTGGCTGATGTGTCAGGAGCAGAACTGGAAGTGAATCTGTTCCACCGCAGTGACGCGAGGGTTCACAGGATAATCGAACATTTGAAGGCACACGGAGCAGGAAATGTACTTGGTGCAAAAGGCGATGCACGTCTTGATCTTTCACATGATAGGGCCATAGTCGATCAGGAAGGTATATACGGAGCAGACGTGGTACTGGTCCCGCTAGAAGATGGAGATAGATGTCAGAAGCTTGTGCAAATGGGAAAGATAGTGATAGCTGTGGACCTGAACCCCCTGTCGAGGACTTCCCTGTCTGCAACTGTGACGATTGTCGATAACGTGATCAGGGCATTGGAGAATATGATCCATTTCACAAAGGAAATGAAAAAGGATAGTAAAGAGCAACTCAAGTGGATCATTGATTCGTACGACAACAGGAAAGTGCTTGCCGATGCCATGTATACTATACAGGAAAAACTCAAGAACCAGGCTGCTCGCGAGGGTATCGAATGGATATGATCAAACAGACCAGAGAATACGTATCAGAGGTGCTCGCAGATGAGCCAAGTAGTCATGACATGCCTCACATAGAGCGCGTGGAAAATATATGTATGCGCATAAGGGAAAAAGAAGGCGGTGATGAACAGGTGCTGCGCCTTGCTGCACTGCTTCATGATGTGGGTATAGTGAAGGAGCATCAGGAGGGAGGAGACCATGCGCAGTACAGTGCTGAGATAGCACAGGAATTCCTCACGGTCGCTGGTGCTGATAAAGACCTTATAGGACATGTGACAGCTTGTATCCGGTCCCACAGGTTCAGCCGTGGGCTTGAAGCTAAAACACTGGAAGCAAAGATATTGCAGGATGCTGACAGAATAGATGCGCTTGGTGCTGTGGGTATTTTCAGATCTCTTGTCTCTATGGGTGCTTTGCGCGCCCTGAGGTCCAGCATGGGAACGGTAAAAGAAACTTCAATGAACGCTTATAATGATGATCCTCTTGAAGGTTTCTATGAATATATGGAAAAGAAACCTTTCAGAATATTGGAAAGACTTAACACTGGCACTGCCAGAGAAATTGCAGGAGAGAGGATGAAGATTATGCATGCATATCTTAATGCTTTAAAAGAAGAGACCTGCTACATCGAGTGATTAAAATGGCTGATATGATCATAAAGAACGGGCATATCCTTACAATGGAGCCCGGCAAGGAACGCGAGTTAATTAACGGAGTGGTGGTCATAGATAATGGTATCATCACGGAAGTCGGAGAAAAAACACAGGAAACTGCAGACATTGTAGTGGATGCACAGGGAGGCATCGTTATGCCCGGTCTTGTGAACACTCATACACATGCAGCAATGACTCTTTTCAGAGGATATGCAGATGATCTGCCCCTTTCCCAGTGGCTTCAGCAGCACATATGGCCTGCAGAAGCAAAACTTACTGACAGTGATATATATAATGGCAGTCTGCTTGCATGCCTTGAAATGATCAAAAGCGGGACTACTTGCTTTAATGATATGTACTTCCATATGGATGAAACGGCAAAAGCAGTTGATGAAGCCGGAATAAGGGCTGCCCTGTCCTATGGGATGATAGAGTTTGGAAATAAGGAGAAAGCAGATGCGGAATTAAAGGCGGGCAGCCGGTTCGTGCAGAAATGGCACGGCAAGGCAGATGGCAGGATCACAGCAATGTACGGACCACATGCACCTAATACCTGTTCCAGGGAATTCCTGCAAAGAGTAAAGGATAAAGCAAGGAAGGACGGTGTGAAGGTACATATCCATGTACTGGAAACAGAAGCTGAGCTCAAAGAAATGAAAGAGAAGTATGGCATGTGCTCCATACATATGCTGAATAACATTGATTTCTTTGATAGCGATGTTGTCGCTGCTCATTGTGTGTGGCTGTCTGATGGAGATATTAAGATATTGGCAGAAAAGGGAGTTAATATATCCCACAATCCAGTGAGTAACATGAAGCTTGCATCCGGCATTGCATCTGTGACGAAGCTTCTGAAGAGTGGAGCAAACGTGTGTCTGGGAACCGATGGATGTGCATCGAACAATAACCTGGATATGTTCGAGGAAATGAAAATTGCAGCATTACTGCAGAAGGTCAGCACCATGGACCCTACAGCACTACCTGCAAAAGAAGTACTTAAGATGGCAACTGTCAACGGTGCCAGAGCACTGGGGATCAATGCAGGCATGATAAGCAAAGGAACACTTGCGGATATAATAATAGTTGACAGGAACAAAGCCCACATGCGACCATTCTACGATGCTGCCTCACATCTGGTATATAGCGCCAATGGGCAGGATGTGATGACAAGCATTGTGAATGGCAAGTTGCTAATGCAGGATTATGAAGTGCTTTGTATGGATGAAATGAAAATTATAGAGCAGGCAAGTGTGGCCGCAGAGGATCTTATACAAAGAGTGAATGATTGAAATTAGATCAAATGTATTTATGGAGATATTGAAATGCACAAAAAAGAACTTATAGAATCCGGTGACCAGAAAATAGAATGGGCTCGTGCCCATATGCCGGTGTTGGACATAATAAGAAAGAGTTTCGAGAAAGAAAAACCTCTGGAAGGACATAGGATCGCAATGGCCCTGCATGTGGAAGCAAAGACTGCAGTGCTTGTGGAAACACTGGCTGTAGGGGGTGCAGAAGTAGCGATCACCGGATGTAACCCATTAAGTACGCAGGATGACGTGTCTGCTGCACTGTGCACACGTGACAATATAAGTTCATGTGCAAAATATGAATGCAGCAATGAAGAATATTATGCTGCTATGGACGAGGTACTTGCAATAGAACCTGACATTACAATAGATGACGGTGCAGACCTCATATTCAAACTGCACACAGAAAAACAGGATCTGCTACCCAATATACTTGGAGGATGCGAGGAAACCACTACAGGCATACACAGACTGAAAGCCATGGAAAAGGACGGGGCCCTGAAAATGCCGGTTATGGCTGTCAACGATGCTATGACAAAGTTCATGTTCGACAACAGGTACGGGACCGGACAATCCTCATGGGACGGGATAATGCGTACCACGAACCTGCTGGTGGCAGGTAAGAACGTTGTTGTAGGAGGTTATGGATGGTGCGGTAAGGGAGTTGCCATGCGTGCAAGGGGCCTTGGAGCTAATGTGATCGTGACAGAAATAGATCCGATACGTGCCCTTGAGGCAAAGATGGATGGAAACCTGGTAATGCCCATGAAAGAAGCAGCAAAGATAGGGGACATCTTCGTGACGACTACAGGCAACTGTGATATTATAACCAGGGAACATTTTGAAGTGATTAAGGATGGGGCGATCCTTTCCAACTCGGGTCATTTCAATGTTGAGATCGATCTTGAGGATCTGGAAAATATGGCCAAAGGTGTGCGCACTGTCCGTAAGAACATAAAAGAGTACGACATTGGTGACAGGAAAGTATACGTGCTTGCAGAAGGCAGGCTTGTGAACCTGGCTGCAGGCGACGGACATCCTGCCGAAGTGATGGACATGAGCTTTGCTAACCAGGCACTTTGTGTGAGACATATAGCAGAGAATAAGCTTGCCCATGGAGTACATGCTGTCCCCAAGGAGATAGATATGCATGTAGCTGAACTGAAACTCATGTCCATGGGAGTCAGTATCGACTCACTTAGCGCGGCACAATGCGAATACATGTGCGGATGGAAATCTGGAACTTAAAGTAATTAATAAAAATTATTAAGTTCCCATGTGTCTGCCACTGATCTAAACATGCTGCCTGAAGGGAAAATTAACCAGAATTGTTTTGAAAGGTGGAGAAAGAAATACAGACAAGTACAGAACAAACAGATGTAACTGTTTGGAAAATTATTTCAATGGTTTGGGATAGTTACAGAATGCCTATCCCATACCTGCTTGGTTCCGTTGTATGTCTGCGAAATGTATATATAGGATAAATACGTCTTGGGGGTCTACACCGAACTGATGCGAAAGTGAAAGGCAAAGAGACATACAAACAAGATGGGCTCGTAGCTCAGTCAGGCAGAGCGTCTGGCTTTTAACCAGACGGCCTAGGGTTCAAATCCCTACGAGCCCGCCATGAAAACCATGGCATTACAACACATGATTTTTTTGCCAATTAATTTACGTGCACACTTTTTGAGGGAGGAGAAAATTTGAATAAGTTCAACCTGCTCGACAATGAACTGATCCCAAAACATGAGATTTTGGGTGAGGATGAGTTGAAATCTGTTCTAAAACGCTACAAAATAGAAAAGGAACAATTCCCAAAGATAAAGATCAATGATCCTGTAGTGCAAGAAATTGGCGCATCGGTCGGAGATGTTGTTGAGATAACAAGGAAAAGCCAGACGGCTGGACAGGCACTTTATTACAGACTTGTAATAGAGTGAGAAAGCATCAAATGAGAGCATTTGCTTTTTATCTTACCACTTTATTGTGGTTGTGTTACATAATGTTTTTCATACCTTTCTATCAATCAATTAGGTGTAATCATCATTTAAGAGGGCAGTAAAGTGTCAGAGGCATATTTTACCAGGGACAAGATAGTGCAGCACCATATCGACTCTTATAATAAATTCCTTGAAAGTGGTCTACAGAATATTATTAACGAACAAGGAGTAATTGAGACCGATATAGAGGATGTATATATTAAATTAGGGAACATCAGAGTGGAGAAACCTGTAGTGAAAGAAGCGGATGGAGCCATTGAAAAGCTATATCCGAACGAGGCAAGATTACGCAATCTTTCCTATTCTGCTCCAATATACCTGCAGATGAGCGTAGTGCAGGGGGAAGAAGAATCAGAACCAGTGGAAGCAAAGATCGGACAATTACCCGTAATGATAAAATCCTCAATATGTAACCTTGTGGAACTTAATGAAAAAGAAATGATAGACTATGGAGAGGATCCACTTGATCCTGGAGGATATTTTATAGTAAACGGCACTGAAAGGGTTGTTATGACCCTTGAGGACCTCGCCCCCAACAAAATACTGACAGAGTTTGGAGAGAGGTATGGCGACATGATAGAAGTAGCTAAGGTATTCTCTCAAAGAAGAGGATACAGAGCTCTTGTAGTAGTGGAAAGAGGACGCAAGTCTCTACTCGAGGTATCTTTCCCATCCATATCAGGCCGTATCAGTTTTATAACACTGATGAGAGCACTGGGAGTGGAAACTGATCAGGATCTTGTAAGCACAGTGTCAAATGACCATGAGATCATGAAATTCATGCTTGAAAATCTGGAAGAGGCAGAAGTAGCGACTACCCGTGAAGCCATTGAAAAAATAGGCACTAGAGTTGCAGCGGGCCAGGCTCGTGACTACCAGATGAAACGTGCGAACTATGTAATGGACAGATATTTGTTGCCTCACCTTGGAAATGAACCTAAGGACAGATTCGCAAAGGCATATTTCCTTGGCAGGATGGCCGAATCCTGTTTTGAACTTGCACTTGGAAAACGTTCCGAGGATGATAAGGACCACTATTCCAACAAGAGGCTCAAACTGACAGGAGATTTGATGGAAGACCTTTTCAGAGTAGCTTTCAATCGCCTGGCCAGAGATGTAAAATACCAGCTTGAAAGAGCTAATATGAGGAACCGTGAGTTGAACGTGGTCACCCTTGTCAGGGCTGATGTACTTACTGACAGATTGCAGCATCCACTTGCCACCGGAAACTGGGTGGGAGGACGGACAGGTGTATCCCAGCTTTTGGACAGAACAGATTATATTTCAACCCTCTCACATCTCAGACGTGTGATATCTCCCCTCTCAAGAGCTCAACCTCACTTCGAGGCTCGTGACCTGCACCCCACACAATGGGGAAGATTATGTCCATCTGAAACTCCAGAAGGACCAAATTGTGGACTAGTCAAGAACTTTGCACAGATGGTGGAGTTATCCACCGGAGTGGACGATAAAAGAGTCCTTAAGACAATACTCCATGATCTGGAAGTAAAACCAAACATTCCACACCATCAGCTGGAAAAAGTGGTGGAATACGATACAGAACTGGAAGAGTACACGGATGAATTTGATACGATTCCACATGAAGAAGAAAAGCCTGACGTAGGATATAGCGATTATTCAGATATGGACGAGGGTATGGGAGGCTTTGCAGATGACTGAAGCAAAAGTGTTTTTGGATGGGGAACTCATCGGTACCCATAGTAATCCGCAGGACCTTGTGGAGAACATTCGCAAGCAAAGGAGAAGTGGAGTAATATCCCGACAGGTCAACGTGACCATTAATGAAGATATCCATGAAGTAATCATTAACTCTGACATAGGGAGGGCCAGAAGGCCATTAATAGTGGTACAAGATGGAAAGTCTTCACTGACCGAGGAGCATAAGGAATCTCTTAAAAATAGAGAGAAAAACTATGATGACCTGGTAAAGGAAGGTATCGTAGAATATCTGGATGCAGAAGAAGAAGAGAATGCATTTATTGCCCTTACAGAACACGAGATAGTGCCCGGGAACACACATCTTGAGATAGACCCAAGCCTCATTCTGGGAATATGCACAGGCATGGTGCCTTATCCCGAACACAATGCATCTCCTCGTAATACCATGGGAGCAGCCATGGTAAAGCAGTGTATAGGAGTCTCCACGTCCAACACTAAACTGAGGCCCGATACACGTGCACATGTTCTACACTACCCGCAGAAAGCCCTTGTGAGGACCATGACCTGCGAGAACATTGCATTTGATGAAAGGCCTGCCGGGCAGAACTTCGTGGTAGCTGTGATGTCATTTGAAGGCCATAATATCGAAGACGCCTTGGTATTCAATAAAGGTTCTATAGAGAGAGGTCTTGGGAGAAGCCATTTCATAAGGACCTTCGAAGGTGAGGAAAGAAGATACCCCGGTGGACAGGAAGACAAGTTTGAGATACCTGATTCCGAGTACAGAGGAGCCCGCAGCCCTGAGGCATATTCTAACCTTGATGTAGATGGTCTTGTAAACCCTGAAACTTTGGTCGGACCAAATGACGTCCTGATCGGTAAGACCAGTCCACCCCGTTTCCTTGAGGAGCAGTCCGATTTCGGTATTACCGTAGAGCAGCGCAGAGAAAGTGCAATAACAATGCGTTCCAATGAAAAAGGTATCGTTGATACAGTAATCCTCACTGAATCAATAAATGGCACCCGTCTTGCAAAAGTAAAGATAAGGGATCAGAGAATACCTGAAATAGGCGATAAGTTTGCTTCCAGGCATGGACAGAAAGGAGTTATTGGCCTTATAGTGCCTTATCAGGATATGCCTTTTACAGAGAACGGCATAGTTCCTGACCTTGTTATCAATCCTCATGCTATCCCCTCCCGTATGACCGTAGGACATGTGCTTGAGATGATAGGAGGAAAAGTGGGTTGCATGGAAGGCAGGCGTATAGATGCAACTGTTTTTGCCGGAGAGAATGAAGAGGATCTGCGTGCTGGCCTTAAAAGACAGGGATTTGCCCATACAGGAAAAGAAGTATTTTTCGATGGTGTCACGGGAAAGAGAATACCTGCAGATGTGTTCGTAGGTGTTATCCTTTATCAGAAACTGCACCATATGGTCGCCTCAAAGATGCATGCCAGATCCCGCGGGCCTGTACAGGTGCTCACACGCCAGCCAACAGAAGGCAGAGCAAGAGAAGGAGGTCTGAGGTTTGGAGAAATGGAGCGTGATGTGCTTATTGGACATGGAGCTGCTATGACACTGAAGGAAAGACTGCTTGATGAATCTGACAAGGTGGTCGAGCTTGTCTGCGGACACTGCGGCATGATAGCAACCTTTGACCGCAAAAGGAACATAAGATATTGCGCGAGTTGCGGCGCTGAAACTGACATACATCCTGTGGAAATGAGCTATGCATTCAAACTGTTGCTTGATGAGATCAAGTCACTGGGAGTTGCACCGAGATTAAAATTAGACGATGCTGTGTGAAGGTGATAGAAAATGGACACAATACCTTCCATACCTAAAAGGATATCTGCGATACAATTTGGTCTGATATCTCCAAGAGAGGTCAGGAAAATGAGCGTTACCAACATCATTACTGCAGATACCTATGATGATGACGGTTATCCTATAGACATGGGACTAATGGACCTTAGACTGGGAGTTATAGATCCCGGACTTAAATGCAAGACCTGCGGAAGCAGAGCAGGGGAGTGTCCTGGACATTTCGGACATATAGAGCTGGTTGCGCCGGTAGTGCATGTGGGCTTTAACAAGACCATACGCAAGACCTTGCGTTCTATATGTCGCAATTGCAGTGCTCTTTTACTTGAACATCCACAAAAAAAGGATTTTCTGGCTCAGATCAGTAAACTGCATGAAATGGGACATCTCCCAGATCCTGCAATCAATGAAGTGTTCAAAGAGGCCAGAAAAACAAAGGTCTGTCCTTATTGCGGAGCAGAACAGCTTGAGATAAAGTTCGAAAAACCTACTGAATATATCGAAGATGGACACAAGCTCACACCTACAGAGATAAGGGACAGGTTTGAGAATATATCAGACGATGATGTAAAGGTACTTGGAATGGATCCTTCAAGTGCCAGGCCGGAATGGATGATCCTCACAGTATTGCCTGTACCACCTGTAACTGTCAGACCTTCCATTACACTTGAATCCGGTCAGCGCAGTGAAGATGACCTGACCCACAAACTTGTCGACATCATACGTATAAACCAGCGTTTCCAGGAAAACAGAGATGCAGGTGCTCCACAATTAATCATAGAGGACCTCTGGGAATTGTTGCAGTACCATGTGACCACTTTCTTTGATAATGAAGTTTCAGGTGTTCCACCGGCCCGACACAGGTCCGGAAGACCTCTGAAAACACTTACTCAACGTCTTAAAGGAAAAGAAGGGCGTTTCAGAGGAAGCCTTTCAGGTAAACGTGTTAACTTCTCAGCACGTACCGTAGTATCACCTGATCCAAACCTTAGTATCAATGAAGTAGGAGTTCCTGAAGCCATAGCTATCCAGATGACCATACCTGAAAGAGTAATTGATAGAAATATGGAACTTCTGCGCATGTACATACTTCGGGGAAGCGATGTACACCCGGGAGCTAACTATGTGATACGTCCCGATGGCAGGCGTATAAAGATCACAGAGAACAACAAGGAAGAACTGGCCGAGAAGATAGAGAAGGGATGGATTGTAGAAAGACAATTGATGGATGGAGATATTGTACTCTTTAACAGGCAGCCATCTCTGCACAAGATGAGTATCATGGCCCATCAGGTGAAAGTCCTTCCAAACAAAACATTCAGGCTTAATCCTGCAGTGTGTCCCCCATACAACGCTGACTTTGATGGGGACGAAATGAACATGCACGTACTGCAGACAGAGGAATCAAGAGCTGAAGCAAGCATACTCATGCAGGTGCAGGAAAATATCCTATCACCGCGTTTTGGCGGACCTATTATTGGAGGCATCCACGATCACATATCAGGCATGTTCCTTCTCACAAGGAATGAGAATAGAATAACTAAGAACGAAGCTCTGGAACTTCTCAGAAAAGCAGAGATAAGAGAATTACCGGAGCCTTCAGGACATAATGATAAAGGAGAGCCTTACTGGAATGGTAAACAGATATTCAGCCAAATACTCCCTGAAGGACTGAATGCGGAATTCCCTGCTGAAGTGTGCTTTAAATGTGACACCTGCAAAAAAGAAGATTGTGAGTACAATGCTTATGTTGTGATAAGGGATGGAGAGATGGTAAAGGGTACCATTGATGAGAAAGCAATAGGAGCATTCAAGGGAATTATTCTTGATAAGATCGTGAAGAGATACGGTACCGAAGCTGGTGCTAAATTTGTTGACGATTTCACCAGGCTTGCCATAAGAGGTGTCATGAAGACCGGCCTAAGCTTTGGTATCAGTGACGAGGATATTCCAGAGACAGCCAAGAAAAATATAAAACAAGTTCTTGATGATGCGGAGAAAGAAGTTCAGAAACTCATTCGAACTTATGAAGCTAAGGAACTGGAACCGTTGCCTGGAAGGACCCTTGATGAAACCATTGAAATGAAGATAATGCAGACCTTAGGTAAAGCAAGAGATGAAACCGGTAGAATTGCAGGTAATCAGCTTGGTCTGGAAAACTCAGCTGTGATAATGGCAAAGTCTGGTGCAAGAGGGTCCATGCTTAACCTCACACAGATGGCCGCCTGCGTTGGACAGCAGGCAGTTCGTGGTGAACGCATCAGAAGAGGATATGCAGGCAGAACACTTCCCCACTTTGATAAAGGTGACCTTGGAGCCGATGCACATGGATTCGTCAAAGCCAGCTATAAGAGCGGATTATCACCAACCGAATATTTCTTCCATGCAATAGGAGGACGTGAAGGTCTTGTGGACACTGCAGTGCGTACATCTCAGTCTGGATATCTGCAAAGAAGACTTGTAAATGCTCTCCAGGACCTTGAAGTACAATATGATGGCACAGTAAGGGAAACTAGGGGAGTAATAGTGCAATTCAAGTACGGAGAAGATGGTATTGACTCAACAAAGAGCGACTACAGTAAGCCTGACAACGTACATAAGATAGTCGAAGCAGTGACAGGAAGGAAGGTGAACTGAAAATGGCTTTGATCGAATCTACAATAGACTCAATGCTTAGTAACCTTGACCTGCCTTTGAACATCATCCAGACACTTAAAGAAGATGTAATTAAAGCAGGAGTTAACAAAAAAGAGCTTGAAGAGATCATTGAGAAGGTTAAGGAAAGTTACGAATATGCTAAAGTAGAGCCCTGCGAAGCTGTAGGAGTGGTATCAGCCCAGTCCATAGGAGAACCGGGCACTCAGATGACGATGCGTACTTTCCACTACGCCGGTGTGGCTGAGATCAACGTTACACTGGGACTTCCCCGTCTTATAGAAATAGTTGACGCGAGAAAAGAACCAAGCACTCCGACAATGACAATAGCTGTACTGGAAGAATATGCACAGGACAGAGATAAAGCACGGAAACTCGCATGGGAGATAGAAGCTACGCATATAGATCAACTGGCAGATGTTACAACTGACGCGCTGAACATGCAATTGATAATAGATCTGCATGAGAAGACTCTGATGTACAGAAATATAACAGTTGATGAGATTATTGAGAAGCTAACTGATAAGTTGGACATCCAGGTCAAGCCCTCTGAAAATATTGATAACCAACTGGTTGTGAAGCTAAAAGAGCCTTCTTATAGAGACCTTTTACAGATGAGAAAAAACATCGACACAATCACCTTGAAGGGAATAGAAGGCATAAAAAGGGTCGTCATACGCAAAGATGGTAGCGAATATATGCTCTACACAGAAGGTTCCCAGCTAAAAAAAGTGCTGGAAGTAGAAGGTGTTGACATCAGCCGCACCTATACCAACAACATTGGAGAGATATACGATGTGTTCGGAATAGAGGCTGCAAGGAATGCTATCATCAAAGAAGCTACCAATACGCTGGATGAACAGGGTCTTACGGTAGATATCAGACACATTATGTTAGTTTCTGATATCATGTGCTGCGACGGTGAAGTCAAGCAGATAGGCCGTCATGGTATATCTGGTGAAAAGGCCAGTGTATTTGCACGTGCTGCTTTTGAGGTGACTGTGAACCACCTGCTTGATGCAGGGATGCGCGGTGATGTTGACGAACTAAATGGTGTCACAGAGAACATTATAGTTGGACAGCCTATAAAACTTGGAACCGGCGACGTACACCTGATAGCTAAGTAAGGTTTTAAAATGGTATCAGATTACAGAAGAGCAACCAGAAAGTAAATATAAGGATTCACTTATTAGGATACAGACCTTAGGTTTAAATTGCACAAGAGATGGTAATATATGGATATTAATATCGACAAAGCATTGATCAAGGCAATCAGGACAGGAAAGGTGGTGATCGGCTCTAAGAGCACCATCGACGCTGCTGTTAGCGGAAAAGCTAAAATAGTAGTTCTTGCTTCCAACTGCCCGACAGAGATAAGAGCACAGATCGAGTCAACAGATGTACCTGTACTCAATTACTCCGGTACGAACATGGAACTTGGCCCTGTTTGCGGAAAGCCTTTTGTGATCGCTGCCCTTGCGATCCTCGAAACGGGTGAATCCGACATTCTTGCAGCAGCTTGAAAGGAGTTGCTTGACTTGAGTGAGATTAGGCTGTCAACAGAAGGGATAAGATACATCGCATTATTTGAAAGTGTAACAGGTGCAACTGTGAAGGATTGCATCGTTGAGGAAGACCGTATAATATATGTGGTGAAAGCAGGTGACATGGGAGCAGCCATTGGAAAAAATGGTGACCACATAAACCGTATAAAGAAAACTGTTGACAAGCACGTTGAACTCGTAGAATATTCAGATGATCCGGTCATATTCATAAAGAATGCTTTTGGCCCTGTGACTGTCAAGTCGGTGAACATTACCACAAGAAACGATAAACGTGTGGCTTATGCAGATGTCTCTAACAAGGAAAAGGGACTGGCCATCGGGCGTGAAGGAAAGAACATCGGAAAAGTAAAAATGGTTGCACAAAGGCACCACGATATAGATGATGTTATACTTCAGTGACATTATGGAATCAGGATCAAGAGCAACATTACTGTGATGAAATCTTGGAGGAAATATTATGCCAAATGGAAAATATGCAGCTCATACCTTAAAGAGCATTCGCCAAAATGCTAGGTGGAAAGACACCCAGTATAACAGGCGTACGCTTGGTTTGAACGTAAAAGCAGATCCCCTTGGAGGAGCTCCACAGGGAAGAGGGATAGTACTTGAAAAGATAGGAGTAGAAGCAAAGCAGCCGAACTCTGCTATAAGGAAATGTGTGAGGATACAGTTGATCAAGAATGGTCGTCAGGTATCTGCATTCTGTCCCGGGGATGGTGCTATCAACTTCATTGACGAACATGATGAAGTAACAGTAGAGAGAATTGGTGGACGCATGGGTGGTGCAATGGGAGATATCCCTGGTGTGCGTTTCAAAGTTATTGCAGTCAATAATGTCTCCCTGAACCAGATGGTCATTGGCCGCAAAGAGAAACCGAGGAGATGATCTTCAATGTACAAATTATATGGAAAATGGGACCTTGCAGAAGTAGAGGTAGCAGATCTCGGAATAAAGAGATATGCAAACCTTGAGCCTGTAATATTGCCACATTCAAGCGGCAGACATGCGCGCCAGCAGTTCAACAAATCTAATTTGCTTATAGTTGAGCGTCTTGTAAACAGTATAATGAGGGGAGAAAAGAACACCGGCAAGAAACAAATTGCTATGCGTACTGTTGAAGATGCTCTGGAAATAATCAATAATAAAACAAAGAAAAACCCTGTTCAGGTGCTCGTAGAAGCTATTGCCAACGCTGGCCCCAGGGAAGAAGTTGTCAGACTTAAATACGGAGGCATCTCTGTTCCTAAAGCGGTGGACACTGCTCCGCAGAGGCGTGTTGACAGTGCTCTGAGATATATTTCAATGGGAGCAAGTCAGGCTGCATTCAAATCAAAGAAGTCCCTGGCCGAGTGTCTTGCAGCGGAACTGATAGCTGCAGCAAATCGTGATGCAAAGTGTTTCTCCATTAACAGGAAGGATGCTAAGGAAAGAGTTGCAAAGGCAGCACGTTAAGCTGTTCATTGCTCACAGTAATAGGATTACAAGGTATTATTATGGGAAGAAGAAAGAAGATGGTGGAGCGCGTCACTGCGTTGATGGGCACACCTGAAAAGATACGCAACATAGGTATAGTTGCACATATTGATCACGGCAAGACCACATTATCTGATAACCTGCTGGGCGGAGCCGGAATGATATCCAAGGAGCTGGCGGGCAAGCAGCTCTTCATGGACTCCGATGAAGAAGAGCAGGAAAGAGGAATTACCATAGATGCCTCCAACGTTTCAATGGTGCACGAATATGAGGGACAGGAGTATCTGATCAACCTCATAGACACACCTGGACACGTCGACTTTGGTGGTGACGTTACACGTGCCATGCGTGCAGTAGATGGAGCTGTGGTTGTAATTGATGCTGTTGAAGGTACAATGCCACAGACTGAGACTGTGCTGCGGCAGGCCCTAAGGGAGCATGTTAAGCCTGTACTTTTCATAAATAAAGTAGACCGTCTTATAAACGAACTGCAGGTAGATTCACAGGAAATGCAGGTCAGATTGGGAAAACTTATTGATCACGTCAACAAGCTCATCAAAGGAATGAACGAAGAGAGATACAAGGCAGGCTGGAGAGTAGATGCTGCAACCGGTACTGTAGCTTTCGGTTCAGCACTATATAACTGGGCAATAAGTGTGCCAATGATGAAAAAGACTGGGATCAGTTTCAATGATGTATACGACTACTGTAAGGCAGAGGACATGAAGGCACTTGCTGAGAAATGTCCTTTGCATGAGGCCGTAAACGACATGGTGGTCAGGTTTCTGCCAAACCCCCTGCAGGCACAGAAAGGAAGAGTAGGAGCCATCTGGCATGGAGATAAAGAATCACCTATAGGGAAAGCCATGATGAGTGCTGATGCCTCTGCAGACCTTACATTCATGGTCACTGATATATCTATGGACCCACATGCTGGAGAAGTAGCCACTGGGAGACTTTTTAGTGGAAGTTTGACACGTGGAATGGAAGTATTTGTATCCGGTGCTGCCAAAAAGAACAGGATCCAGCAGGTAGGTATATTCATGGGTCCTGAGAGACTGGAAGTAGAAAGGATCCCAGCAGGTAACATCGCTGCTGTAACTGGCCTTAGGGATGCTATAGTAGGTTCCACAGTAACCACTCTGGAAAATATGACCCCGTTCGAAAGCATAAAGCATGGCAGTGAACCTGTGGTGACAGTTGCAGTCGAAGCAAAGCATATGAAAGACCTTCCAAAGCTTGTGGAAGTCCTTAGACAGGTAGCAAAGGAAGATCCAACGCTCAAGATCACTCTTGACGAAGAGACCGGAGAGCACCTGATGGCCGGGATGGGTGAACTTCATCTTGAAGTTATAGCACACAGGATCGAGCGCGACAAGGGAGTAGAGATCACAACCACACCACCAATAGTCGTGTACCGTGAGACAATCCGTGAAAAAGCGGGCCCTGTTGAAGGAAAATCACCCAACAGACACAACAGGTTCTATGTGGAGATCGAGCCCCTGGAGCAAGAGGTTATTGAACTTATCCGCAATGGCGACATTTCCATGAATCTGCCTGAACTGGAACGTCGTGAGAAGCTCATGGCAGTTGGAATGAGCAAGGATGAAGCAAAAGGTATCGTAGACATATACGAGTCCAATATTTACATCGATATGACAAAGGGTATTCAGTACCTTAATGAAACCATGGAACTTATTCTTGAAGGATTCCAGGAGGTCATGAAAGCCGGACCATTGTCAAGGGAACCATGTATGGGCATTAAGGTCAAGTTAGTGGATGCAAAACTACACGAAGATGCTGTACACAGAGGACCTGCTCAGGTAATTCCTGCTTCAAGGCAGGCCATACAGGCATCAATGCTTATGGCTGGAGATACACTCCTTGAACCATACCAGAAAGTCTTTATTCAGGTGCCACAGGACCAGATGGGTGGGGCAACAAAGGAGATCCAGGGTCGTCGTGGAGTAATTATGGATATGCACACTGAAGGCGACACTACTGTAATTGAATCAAAGGCTCCTGTAGCAGCACTGTTTGGTTTCGCTGGTGACATCAGATCAGCGACTGAAGGGCGCGCAATGTGGAGCACTGAATTCGCGGGCTTTGAAACACTTCCAAATAGCCTGTTGGGTGAGATAGTAGGCGCTATCAGACAAAGAAAGGGTCTGAAAAAGGAGATCCCACAGGCATCTGACTATCTCTCCATGTAAGCTGTGGAAAAGGCTTATGGCCTTATCCTGCAGTTTTTCCTTGGAAAGGTTTAAACGTAGAAAAAACTATTAGGACAAATCATACTTAAGCAATATCAAATAGGAGACGATTTAAATGGCTGAGAAACCACACATGAACTTAGCAGTCATCGGTCACATTGACCACGGCAAATCTACACTTGTCGGGAGATTGATGTTCGAAACCGGGGCAGTACCTGCACACATGATAGAGAAATACAAGCAGGAAGCAAGAGAGAAAGGAAAGGAGTCATTCGCCTTTGCATGGGTTATGGACTCTCTGAAGGAAGAGAGAGAAAGAGGTATCACCATCGATATCGCTCACAGAAGGTTCGACACTGACAAGTATTACTTCACAGTCGTGGACTGTCCTGGTCACCGTGACTTCGTAAAGAACATGATCACAGGTGCCTCCCAGGCAGACGCAGCGATCCTTGTGGTCGCCGCACCGGACGGAGTCATGGCACAGACAAGGGAGCACATATTCCTGTCCAGAACTCTTGGTATCAACCAACTGATCATTGCCGTCAACAAGATGGACGCAGCAAAGTACAGCGAAGAGAGGTATAATGAAGTAAAGGAACAGGTTTCACAGTTGCTCGGTATGGTCGGATTCAAGGCATCTGAGATCCCATTCATTCCAACCTCTGCATTTGAAGGGGACAACATTAAGACATCCCCAAGTCCAAATACACCATGGTACAAGGGACCAGGCATTCTTGAAGCCCTTAACGCCATCAAGCTGCCAGAAAAGCCCGACAAACTTCCACTTAGGATCCCAGTGCAGGATGCATATACCATTTCCGGTATAGGAACAGTGCCTGTAGGCAGAGTAGAGACAGGTATAATGAAGAAAGGTGATAAAGTCACATTCATGCCAACCGGAGCAGGTGGAGAAGTAAAGTCCATCGAAATGCACCATGAAGAAATTGGACAGGCAACACCAGGCGACAACATCGGATGGAGCGTAAGAGGCGTAGGAAAGGCCGACGTACGCAGAGGAGATGTATGCGGACACAGTGACAACCCACCAAGTGTTGCTGATGAGTTCACTGCGCAGATCGTAGTGCTGCAGCACCCGTCTGCTATCACTATAGGATACACACCTGTATTCCACTGCCACACCGCACAGACCGCATGTACTCTTATGTCAATAGACAAGAAGCTTGATCCCAAGTCCGGACAGGTTAAGGAAGAGAACCCCAGCTTCATAAAAGCTGGAGATGCGGCAATTGTAACTGTAAAGCCAACAAAGCCAATGTGTATCGAGCCTGTTAAATCTATTCCACAGCTTGGAAGGTTTGCCATCCGTGATATGGGAATGACCATTGCTGCCGGCATGTGCATGAGTGTCAAACAGAAATAAGGACACTCTCCTTTTATCTTAGAGGAGAATAATATGGCACAGAAGGCAAGAATTAGATTATCAGGGATCAGTCCGGTACATCTGGACGGAGTCTGCGATCAGGTAAAAGCGATCGCTGAAAGGACTGGAGTAAGTATTTCCGGACCAGTACCTCTGCCCACTAAGAAACTGGTTGTTCCGACGAGGAAGAGCCCAAGTGGAGAAGGAACAGCATCATGGGACCACTGGGAAATGAGAGTACATAAAAGGTTGATAGATATCGCAGCTGATGAAAGGGCATTGAGGCAACTCATGCGTATTCAGGTTCCGAAGGATATCAATATCGAAATAGTGCTCCAGAACTAAAAACATTAAGTTACAGATCAGGTCTGTAACACTCTTTTTTCTTTCTTTTATTTTATCATGCGGCAAGCAGTAGCTGTAATAAATTTTGCAATAGAACTGCTGTTCAACACCTGTTTCAGGAAGTACTTCCATTTTGTTAAATACTACTATGAAAAACTATGTTTACCGTAATATATATCCGAAACAAGACTCATAAATAAAATGGGAGTTAATATGAAACAAAAGGTACTGATTTTGGGAGCCGGCTATGCAGGCTCGGTAGTAGCCAACATATTGGCCAGAGAGTTCAGGAATAAGATTGCCAAAGAAGAGTTAGAAATAACGATTCTTGATAAAAATGATATCAATATAAACCAGGGTGGTTTTACCTTTATTCCTTTTGAGCTCTATACACCAGAAGATATCACGAGACCAAGAAAGAAACTTATAAGTCCCAGGGTGAAAACCTTTTTTGGCAAGGATGGCGAAGTGACGGCACTGAACCTCGCTAATAAAGAGGTAACTGTAAAAAGTAATAAAAAATATGATTATGACTATCTTGTTATAGCAATGGGCTGCAGACCTGACATTAATGCGGTCCCAGGACTTGCAGATGATCTGAATACTTTCTACACATCCATGGAAGATGCATTCAAGGTGAGGGACATTGTAGAGAATATAAAAAACGGAAAAGTTGTCATTTCTGTGGCTTCAATGCCCGTGCCATGTCCCGGTGCGCCTATGAAATTCACCTTTATGCTGGACAGCTATCTACGCAATGTCAAGAAGAACAGGGATGATGTACAGTTAACCCTTGTATGGCCCATGGAGCCATGTGGGCCACCGGAATTCAACAAGCTTGTTACAGCAGAATTTAAACAGAAGAACGTTGAGGTCATAAGGAATTTCCCATTGGCCAGCGTTGATGCAGATAAAAAGGAAATAACATCAAAGAATGGAGATAAGATAAACTATGACCTTTTGATCACAGTTCCACCACATAAAGCTCCACAAGTGCTGATAGATTCCGGTCTTGCAGGTGAAAATGGATGGTTAGCTGCAGATGGTGCCACACTTCAGTATAGAGGGCCTGCAGGTAACTATGACAACGTATATATTCTTGGAGACCTCGGACCCGCTGAAATTCTTAAAACAGGACTTGGTGCCCACTATCAGGCTATTGCGGTGAGCCAGAACCTCATCAACGACATTTATGGAAATAAGATAAAGACTCCTTATCGGGGAGAAACAGGGTGTCCTATTGTCACCGAACTGGAATCACCATCTACATATGGAAGAGGATATATCGCAACCTGGAAATATGGTGCCCTACCGGCTCCTTTCAAAACCACAAAAATGGGTTGGTTCTTCTACCGCATGTACTACCATATACACTGGGATATCAGCGTAAAAGGAATGTTCTGAGGAGAGAGGAGTATGACAAACGAGAACAACACAGACAAGATATCAGGAATTGAGATCACACCAACTGATGTTGAAGCTGTTCTGGATCTTATACGAACAGTCGGTATAGTGCAGAACTATATAAACGATGAAACTGCCCATGGTATTGCACGACTGATGTCAACAGTTCTAAAAATAACCAATGCTATTATGAGCACTGATCTTGTTGACGTGATGGAAAGAGCTATCCAGGACCCACAACTCGACAAAGAGTTAATAGACCCACATAAAGTAGGTTTTACAGGCCTTATTAAAGAAATGAGAAATGAAGACCTGCAGAAAGGAATGGCTGTTATGATAGAACTGCTTAAGGCTGTAGGACGAGCAACAAAAGATATTAACGAGTAGAAGCTCCCTAGAGGAGCAACTTCTTTTATTGAACCGGAGTTCCATTGTCCATGAGACACAACAAACTGATTTTAAGTATCATCGTCTTTGAAATCAATGGAGCTGTGCGTGCCATCACAGAAAGGCTTGTTGCCAGATCCGCCGCACCTGCACAAAGCCATTACAGGCTGCGAGGAAATAGAAACTCCTTGTGAGTCAGTGAAGTTGTCCACATTTTTCACCACATAGGGACCGTTCTTTATGATCTCTATAGATGCTTTTTTATGAGAAACTGTCTTTTCTGCATGAGTCATGATAATTCACTTCTTTCTACAAATAATCCTAAGTTAATATTCTTTTTGATGTAATTTATGAACTGGGGGACACATAAACATTACAAATAATGCTTAATAATATGCATATATAAATTTTAGGGTCCTCTGAGATTCCCTCTCTATTGCAGTACTAATCCTCCTTTTTT
>CAZAMM010000018.1:0-35100 GCA_964486435.1 uncultured Methanosarcinales archaeon
GCAATTCCGTGTAAGCTGCCCTCTCTTTACCAGGCAGCACATTTACCATGGTCACTCCAATTACCATTCTTTCACCACATTTTAGAAGGATGCAATCTATTTATTATTATATGCTTCTTTCATCCTTTTTTCTTCTCCACTACCATCTCTGGAAAAAAGCTTCGGTAACCATTAAAATACTTATATAGTAAATTTTATATATATTTAGCACCAATTGTACATAAATGAGCGGGTAACAATCTTTTTATAACAACCCCCACTCCCCAACCCGCTCATTCTCCACTTCTTATGATTTTGATATTATTTTTATCTTTTTTTTGTAGAATGTCCATGAGTATTTTGCATTAATAAAACCACATAGAACAGCGAGTTCAGGAAGGATCGCCAAAAGCCATTTTAATTCTGTGTGAATCCTTTGGTTCAATTCAGATAGAGATTGTTATCTTTTTATTTTTCTTCTGTGTCTATGCTATTCTTATTTTTAAAAAAAACACCTCATCATTATGAGTATAATGAGAAAATATATATGTAAGTAATACCTATCTGTAATAGAGCGGGATTCTCCTCTTTCTAACAATAACCCCACTCCCCACCCCGCTCATACTCCACTTTTTCGTAAAAAAGGATTTTAAATGGGAATTAGATATCCCTGTGGGTAATGATAAAATAATTAAAAATCGAACAATGTCTTCTGAGTTTTTTTGGGAACCTCTTCGACAGTATACTTTTTGTCAGCAATTTCTGCATTTTGGTGCTTTTCTTCGGGAGGCTCCTCTTTATTTATCAACATGTTAGAAAGATTTGTTTGTTTTTTATCATCGTTAAAAATTGTTTTTTCCTGCACCCTGAAAAAAGGAACTTCATTGTCCCTCAGATCTTTCCTCAGTTCCTGAGCACTATCATATATTTTTTGCAGCTTTTTGGTCACTTTCGATGCGCCTGTGAGAAATACAAGCTCGTCCAGATCCAATCCAAGTTTCGCTACAACTATCGCAGCGTAATCAGGGTCTTCAATCAAAATACTGTAAATGCCTGCTATCTCAGTACTTGAGTAGCGCATTGATTCATGACAGTGGTCAGCTATTTTCATTGCAATATTATTGCGCATGTTCCTTCTGGCCTTCAGTTGTCCCATGCGGCGCCACAGAGAAGGTGGACTGAACTTCACAAAACCACGTTTAGGTTGGGATTTTGATATTACCGTTCCACAGGTCATTAGTACACTTGCATAACGCCACATCAGGTAATTCTGTCTTTTTTTTACTCTTCCAAGGAACAGGTCCGCACGCGAGATGTACTCATATCCGTTCTGTATAGAATCAGTGATCCTTCCTTCTTCCTTGCCGGCATATTGAATAGGCAGGTTCTCATTTATCCAGTGGATAAGATCTTCAGGGCTTTCATCAAGGCCATATGTTGTCTCAAGTGCTGTTTTCGCATCAGTTCCCTTGAATATTCTTTCCATTACCTTGAATATGGATTCTTTGTTGTCTCTTTCTGCAGTGGCAATGTCCTCTATGTTGATCTCATTCCTGCCCACGGCAACTGCCTGCAGATCATTGATGGCACTGCGCATATCCCCATCTGCGTTTTCTGCTATTTTCTCTATGATGCCCACACCACACATCAACTCTTCTTTATGAGCTACCTGCTTCAGGGCCGGTATCATCGAACGTGTTTGAAGTGCATTGAATTTGATCTCCAGGACATTTGATCTGACTGAAGAAGGAATGCCATAGGCATCATTAGCGATCAGTACAATAGGCTGGCCTGTGGAATGGATTATGTTTCCTATAGCCTTTGCACCACCGCGGTCGCTTGTTCCGTGCATGTTATCAGCTTCATCCAGCACTATAAGCCTTTTAGAAGACATGCCTCCCAGAGTAGTCATTCTGGAAGCTGAACCTGCGATCCTTTCTATCACGTCTGCTGTACGCTGATCACTGGCATTGAGTTCTATTACTTCCCAGTCCATATCCTGTGCCAGAGCATGAGCAGTCGATGTCTTACCAACACCTGCCGGGCCATGGAGCAACACTGCCCTTTTTTCAGGTGTGCTGTCGAGCCACTGTTCAGCCCATGATCTCAGCTGTCCTATCGCAGTCGGATTTCCTACCACGTCAGTAAGGCTCTTTGGCCTGTATTTCTCAGCCCATTCTTTCGATGTGGTCATTGCATCATATCCAATAGAGGGAAACTAATTAATGTTTTCACTCCTTTGTTGGTTTTGCTTGATATTAATAATTGTAGGTAGATTAAATGTCGTTCCTGACCACGCCTGACCTTGTGGATATTATTCGGAAAAAAGCTATTCAGAACCGGGCAAAAGTAGCCCTTGGCATCCGTGATCCTACCAACAAGATCATTTCGAGTGCAGAGGAAGCACATGATAAGGGGTTTGCGGAAGTTATATTGGTCGGTGATCAGCAGGCGATAGGTTCTTTAGGTACTTTTCTTGAGGTAGTGGGAACCACTAAACCGGAAAAAGTGATGGTGGATCTTTTGGCTTCCGGTCATGTGGACGCTGCCGTAAGGGGTACTGCCCGGGCTTCCGACACACTCTCTTATCTAAAAAAAACTCTTGGGATGGATAAACTCCATCGTGTGGCTTTGCTTACAACAGCCAATGGAACTCCTTTTTTCATTGCTCCGGTAGGTATAGATGAAGGTGAGGACCTTGCTGATAAGATGGAGTTCGCAAGGTTGGGGTCAGAGCACATCCGCCGGTTTGGCATAGAACCTGTAATGGGGGTTCTTTCCGGAGGCAGGATGGGGGATCTTGGGCGTAACGCAAGAGTAGATCATACTCTTGCAGAAGGGGAATTCATAGTCAATCGCCTGAATGAAATGGGTATTAAAGCCAAGCATCATACTATCCTTATCGAAGAGGCTATTAAAGAGGCTAATTTTATACTTGCTCCGGATGGCATCTCAGGAAACCTTATATTCCGCACACTTGTATTCCTTGGTTGCGGTGATGGTATGGGAGCCCCTGTCCTGATGGATAAGTACGTTTTTGTTGATACTTCAAGAGTAGGTGGGCATTACACTAAAGCCATCATGGTCGCGGGTGCACTTGCCAATATGAAAAAAGGCAGAGGATGAAATAATGAAAGCAGTGTTAATAGAAGCTGATACTATCTCTTCCGCATGGTCGAGGCTGATTTATGAGATCTACAAAAATGGAGAAGATCACAAACCAGATTACAGTACGGGGACTCGCAGGTTACATGCCACTGTTGTGATCAATGATGTTAATACTGATCAAGTGAACTCTTTTGTTCCTTTTGGGGAAAATCTGATAACGAAATACAAAGAGGAGCTCACTGAGGAGTATGCTGATTGGTATGTATCTCTTTTGGAAGATGATCGCAGGAAGTTCGATTACTGTTATGCAAAACAGCTTTTCCGTTATGGTGAAACAGCTTATAATACTCTTTCAGAGAATTTGAAGAACCTCCGGGTCGGTTCAAGAAGACATGTTGGTGTACTGTGGGAGAACGAAGTTCATATTCCCAAGTTCGAGGATCAGCCCTGCTGGATAGCTTACAAGATGGAGTTGCTCAATGAAACTGATGTCCGGTTATACATCCTGTATCGCTCATGGGATGCTTTCGGTGGTTTCCCTGCGAATTTACCAGCTATTGTGGAAGGTTTTAAAAAAGTGTTCAGAGAAAACGATATGCCTTACAGGATAGAGTCATTGATGGCCACAGGATGGGATACTCACATCTACGAGGCTGATCTGCAGGCAGTGGAAAAAATATTCAAAACTGCAGAGCTTTGTCCCAGGTGTGGTAATATAGCTGCGAAACATGCTTTTATATCCACGCCAAAGGGTAGAGTATGTCTGCAATGTAAGTCCAGGATGTAATTCTTAAATTTGAATATATGTATCCATGTATGTGTACATGCACACATACCACATATTTTTCTACGGAAAATCTCAGAGTCATAGTTTTTATTGCTATAGTCTTTTACAGGCTGCCTGATGGTTCTGCTTTCAGTTTTGTCAACTGGCCAAGCATCCTCTGTATTGCTGAACTTTTTGCTGAATAGTTTCTTTTATAATTTCTATTTCATCCAGCTTCCGGAAACATCATTGCAATCCAAAATGTATATCTACTATAAGCGTGTAAATTAATATATTATTAAAACTATAGTAGAGTCGGTGAGATGAAAAGATTAACTATCAGCATGTCAGATGCTCTTTTTGATAAGCTGAACCAGGTAGAGAATAAGAGTTTATTTATAAGGAAACTGATTGAAGGTGAGCTATGCAGAGGGGTATATCCTTCTTTTCGTTCAGATAGCACTTATGAGAGCCTGGAAGGCGGGATAGAGGATTTACAGCATGAAATACAATTACTTTCCTCCAGACTGGCCTCAATTGAAAATCAAATATCTGTCGCAAAGGTTCCGCCTTCTGTTGTCAGTAGTAAATCAGAGTATGATCAAATGGCTGCTTTTCCAATTATTTCTCCCGAGAGCATAGCAGTATCAAATGAGAATGGTATTTCCTGCCATTCAGTCAAAGTCCCGGATAATAATGGAATAATTAATGAACCACAGGCGGGAGGAGATGGGGCTCAGATAGCTGTTTTCAGTGATGTTACATATATTCGGTCCAATCTGCCTGCAAAGGATAATGAAAAGTCTTTGCCTGCAAATAGTGATGAAATGAATAAAAACCCATTTTGTAGTGTTATCAATGTTGATGTGATAAAAGAACTTGTTCCTATTACCAAGGAAACTAAAGAGACGCCAATTCATCCTGCTTTGTTGATGCCAGATGCTCCTGAAAAGCAACATGGCTCTTTCCAGCTTCCAGTTGAAAATGCTTCTGTTCCTTCAATTATAATGCCTGATCTTTCGGATGTTGCAGAATCCTCAAGTGCATCTCTCTTTGATGCTCCTCCTTCTGTGGTCATGCCTTCTTCGGAAAATGACATGCAAATGCTATCCCTTATATCTTCGGATGCAGCAGTTTCCGAAATAGAGATGCAGTCACCTGCTTTCTTAATGCCAAAACCTCAGCTTCAATCTTCATCAATGTATGCTGCTATCCAGGCGCAGGTCCAGAATAACGATGTTTCAAATTCTAATACAGTTAGCATACCCGCAAATGAAATACTTCAAGGGAACATTCTTATGTATCTGCCCCATGGTGCACGAATCAAAAGGTCTATCATCAAAGGTCTTGTATCCAGGAAGTTCAGTGCAGCAGAGATCGATGCAGAGGTAGATCTTATGGTCTCAGGCAGATCAGTGCATGTAGAAGTGGAAGATGGGGTTGAATATCTTATGAGGCCTTGAAGTCTCGGATTGGATTTGACCTCTTCAACTGTTCATGTAAGAAAGTGAACGCCCAGATCCAGTGCATTGAATACATATATTCCTATGATGGTAAAAGCATCTTGCACATACATTTTTTCCACACAAGGAACAAGTATACATCTTTCCGGCCATGCCGCATATGTTGCAGATACCTGTGATCTCCATTCTTTACCTCCAAAGCTCTGACCAGATCTTTGTTATTAATAGTGTATGAAAAAGATAACAGTGCAGGTTTATCCTGCACCTCACTCAAATATCGCACCTTTGCTTGCAGAACTTACATATTTTCTGTATCTTGCAAGATAGCCAGTGACCTTCTTCTCCGGGGGTTTGAACATTGCTTTTCTTTTTGCCAGCTCTTCTTCAGATACTTTCAGGTCAAGTTTGCGCGCCGTGATATCGATCTCAATGATATCCCCATCCTGCACCAGAGCAATGGGGCCGCCCTCCTGGGCTTCAGGGGATACATGGCCTATGCACGGGCCACGGGTACCGCCAGAGAACCTGCCATCAGTAACAAGAGCTACTGATTCTATGAGTCCCATTCCTGCGATCGCTGATGTCGGTGAGAGCATTTCTCTCATTCCTGGCCCACCTTTTGGTCCTTCATAACGGATAATAACCACATCCCCTGCCGCTATTTTTTCAGACATGATCGCTGACATGGCTGTCTCTTCACTGTCAAAGACCTTTGCAGGGCCGCTGTGCTTAAGCATCTTTGGACTGACTGCGGCCTGTTTGACCACAGAGCCATCTGGCGCAAGACTACCCTTGAGCACTGCGATCCCACCCTCCTCATGGAAGGGTGAGTCAACCGTCTTAATGACCTGGGCATTCATCTTGGGGTTAAGGACCACAAAACTTTCCAGGTTCTCACCAACAGTTTTTCCTGTAACTGTCGTCTGATCCAGATGCATTTTTGTGCTAAGCTTCTGGATGATGGCTTGTATGCCTCCTGCCCTGTCAAAGTCCAACATATAGTTTATGCCTCCGGGCTTCAGGGATGTAATGTGGGGAGTAGTGCGGCTCAGCCTATCAAAAGTATCCAATGTTAGCTGCAGTCCGAAAGCATGAGCAATGGCAGGCAGGTGCAGTGTGGTGTTCGTACTTCCGCCGATCGCCATGTCCACCATAATGGCATTCTCAAAGGCTTCCACGGTGACTATCTTTCGGGCTGTAAGCCCTTCCTTTACCATAGCCACGATGCGCTCACCCGAGTTCTTGGCCAGACGTATTTTCTTTGCATCTACCGCGTGTGCTGTGGCGCAGCCTGGAAGGCTCAGCCCAAGAGCTTCGGTCATGCAGGCCATGGTGTTGGCGGTATACATGCCTGCACATGAACCGGCTCCGGAGCATGCACATTCTTCAAGTTGCTGGAGCTTATCATCTTCCATCTTTTCAGAGCGGCATGCGCCAACTCCCTCAAAGACAGATATAAGGTCCCTGTATTCATCATCAACGAATCCCGGCATCATAGGACCGCCGGTCACGACAATGGTAGGAATATCGAGTCTCCCGGCAGCCATGAGGTGTCCGGGTGTGATCTTGTCGCATGCTGTTATCATGACCATTGCATCCAGCTGGTGTCCCTGCAGCACGAGTTCAATGGAATCTTCAATAGCTTCACGGCTTGGAAGAGAATATCTCATTCCTTCATGGCCCATTGCAATTCCATCACATATTCCTATGGTGTGGAATTCAAAAGGAACGCCACCTGCACTACGAATACCAGCCTTTACTGCTTCTGATAACTTGTCCAGGTGTATATGTCCTGGTATCAGTTCTGTCCATGAGTTGACCACTGCAATGAAGGGTCTTTCCATTTCGGCATCTGTCAGACCAGTTGCCCTGAGCAGGGAACGGTTTGGTGCACGCTCTATTCCTTTCTTGGTCTTATCGCTTCTCATTTGATAACCTCATGGTCTTGGATTCTAAAGCTAGTTAGGTTATGTGCAAGATATATAAATAGGCAACCAGCTTTATTCATAGTATTTCATCTGTCGTCACAGGGCTTCAGCTGAACATCTTCCGAGGAAAAATGAAAGCGCTTATTATTGATGGTTATGTGGACGAACCTGCCTGTTTTGGTGTTCCTCCTTATATTTCCCCTTACATCAGATACCTTGCAGGGGCAATGCGGGAGCAGGGCATCCCTATACAGGATATTTTCTATTCCGCTATCGATAGCATAAGGCTCGACCCCAAGGTCCATGAAAAGATTATCAGGGAAGCAGACCTTGTTGTGATCATTGCCGGAATGACCGTACCTGGAAAGTACCTGCGCTGCACACCTATCAGCTTACAGGAATTACATATCCTCAGCCGTACTGCAACAGGGAAGGTGGTGCTGGGTGGCCCTGTCAGATTAGGCTTCAGTTCAGAGGGTGGCAAGAGGGCATCCAGTTTATCGGGGCTGGAAAATGCTTACTGTTGTGGGGCTGATGTGGAAGCATTCGTGTATGATCTGCTAAAGGATGGCAAGTTAGGAAACCCTGCAAATATAACTGACAGGTTCAGATCTGTCCAGGAGATCGGCAGATGGTCGAAAAAAGGAGCTTTCATAATCAGGCAACATCCTGATTATCCGAATGTTATGTGTGAGCTTGAGACTTACAGAGGATGCGGACGCAAAAAGCATTGTTCTTTCTGTACAGAACCTTTCTATGGGGAACCAGACCATAGGCCTGTAGACAATGTGATTGCGGAGGTACAGGCTCTATATGGGGAAGGTGCCCGCCATTTCCGTATTGGTAGGCAGCCTGATTTGTTATCGTATCAGTCAAAAGATAAGGGAGGTGATTTGCCAGTTCCTGATCCTATGGCAATTGAATCTCTTTACAGGGGAATACGCTCTGTAGCTCCCAGCCTGCACGTATTGCATATGGATAATGCCAATCCCGCAACAATAGCAGCTTTTCCTGAAGAAAGCGAGGCTATACTTAGTACCATAGTGAGATATCACACATCTGGTGATGTGGCTGCCATGGGTATGGAAAGCGCTGATCCTGAAGTAATAAAGAAAAACGGGCTTAAGGTATCAGCAGATGAGATGTTAGCTGCTATAGGGCTTATAAATAAGATAGGGAGGATAAGGGGTGATAATGGGATGCCTGAGCTTCTTCCAGGTATCAATTTTGTGCATGGTCTGATGGGAGAGACAAGGGAGACCTTCAGGCTTAATTACTATTTCCTTAGGAAGGTACTTGATTCTGGATCGTTGATTCGTCGCATCAATATCAGGCAGGTCATGGCTTTCCAGGGAACTCCAATGTTCGGTAATGATGCAGCAGTAGAAAAACATAAGAAAGAATTCCTGCGTTACAAAGAGAAGGTCAGAAAGGAAATCGACCTTCCTATGCTGAGAAAAATAGTTCCTGCCGGTACGATACTTCGGAACGTATTACTGGAGATAAATGAAAGGAATACTACTTTCGGGCGACAGATGGGGTCCTATCCTTTACTTGTTGGTATTCCGGCAAAGCTGGGTACTGGGTATTATACGGACTTAACGGTTATAGAGCATGGATTCCGCTCTATAACTGCAATACCATACCCTCTTGATGTCAACAATGCAGGACTGGATCTTTTACAAAGAGTGCCTGGTGCAGGCAGATCAATGGCTGCAAAGATCTTCACGGAAAGGCCTTATAAGGGCATTCAGGAACTAATGGATAAAACAGGTGTAAGCCCTGACGTTCTTAAATATATAAAGCTTTAAGTTATTTATTTATTTATTTATTTATTTGAACATACGTTTTATGTAATCTGTATCCTTCATTATTTTCAGGCTTACAAATCCACCGACTGCCAGGTTCATGTAGAAAGTTATCGCTCTCCATGCCACAACGACAATTCCTATCAGTGAAGATGCTACAAAGAAAGAGAAAAGTGTTGAGGCGCCGATCTCAGCTACCCCACCTGCTCCCGGGGTGACCGATACCACCATTATGACCATCAGGATTATCTGGGAAGCATATGCCAGCAGGGGCTCGAACTGTTGACTCAGTCCAAATAGAAGTACTGGGAGCACCGAAAAGTCCAAAGCCCAGATTATGCACGTACATGCCATACCTAAAAAAAGACCTTTTCTTCCCTCTTTCATGAAAATTGCCACACTATCGTGTAAGTGCTCCAGTTCTGAATCAACACGTTCTAAGATATCGGGTAAGATAGTTTCTGTCTTTTTTCCGAATAAGCGGCTGAAAAGCTGAACAAGAATGTACATGAACTTGCGGGTATGTTTTGGTTTCCAAAGTCCATAGATCAATATTGAGAAAAGGCATAAAAGAACTATTTCGCCTATCATAAGGGCTGTTTCAATAGTTGTATCTGCACCGGCAGGCGTCAGAAACTCCCTCATTACATATAAAGAAAGAGGTATAAGGGATATTATCAGAAGGCCATCCATTAACCTTTCTCCAAGTATAACAGCCGTTGCTTTGCCAAGGGGAATAGATCCTCTGTTTAACAGATGCACACGCAAAGGCTCTCCACCCACCGCTGCAGGGGTGATGGCTGCTACAAACAAACTTGAAGTAACGATCTTAGTTGCTTCTTTTATACCAACATCATATCCTAAAGCTCCACACATCGTTTTGATCCGGATGCCCTGCATGAACAAAGAAAATATGTGCAACATCACAGCCAGAATTATGTATTCATATTTTATCTGAATTATGGCTTCCAGAGTACTCGCATCGAAAGTTAATGCTATTACCAAAATCCCTGAGACCAGGCTGATGAGAAGTGATATTAATATCCATTTCTTGAATTTGTTCATATTTGCACAGCCCAAGGGCAGGGACAAAAAAGGATGTCAGAAGTGGCTGACAACATTTTCCTTGACGCTCACTCCTTCTTTTATGGTTTGCTTTGGCCAGATCTTTACATTAGAATGTATTGTAGCTCCGTTGCGTATTACTACATCAGGTCCTATCACAGTTCCATTTTCCAGGCTGCAGTTGTCACCTACAGTTGTGCGGTTGTCTATGATGCTACCTGATACGTTAGTGTTCTTACCGATAGTCACACCATTGAAGATATAGGATGACAATATCCTGGTGTCATCATCTATCGTGCAATTTGAACCAATGGTCGTGTATGGACCTATGAGCACATTATCTCCGATTGATGTGTTCTCACCTATTATAATAGGTCCAACGATAGCTGAATTGGAACCTACGGACACATTGTGGCCAAGGTGCAGGGGACCATTGATACGGGCTTCCTTGGTTGTAAAATTCCCTTCTATTACTGTTCCGGGCATGCCTGATAGCATCCAGCGCTGTGCCTGTCTGTAGGCAGCAGGACTTCCTACATCTGTCCAATTGCCTCTGGCAAGCACTCCGTTGACCTTTTCTCCATTTTTAAGGAGTTTGGGAAACAGGTCACGGGCAAAATCATATTCCTGGTTTTCCGGTATCATGTCCAGGATCTCAGGGTTACACACGTAGATACCAGTGCTTGCAAGATTACTGAATATTTCTCCAGGACCAGGTTTTTCCAGAAAGCGGTGTATCCTGTTATTCACATCCATATCTGCGATACCGAACTCACTCGGGTCGTCGATTGAGAGCAGTCCAATTGTGACTTTTGCATTCATCCTTTCATGAAAGCGATATAACTCTCTGAGGTTAAGATTTAGTACATGGTCCCCGCCAAGTACAAGGAATGTTTCTCCTTTGAGATATTTTTCGGCGTTCTTTACACCGCCTGCAGTACCAAGCTTTTTATGCTCATATACGTAATTGATATGCACGCCATATATCCGTCCGTCTCCCAATTGTTCTTCTATTTTCTCAGCCATATATCCAAGAGTAATGACTATGTCATTGAACCCCTCTTTTGCCAGATGTTCAATAAGGTGAACCACTGAAGGCTTGTTGAGTATAGGAATGCTCGGTTTAGGCCTTTCGAATGTCAAAGGGCGCAGCCTGGTCCCTTCCCCGCCACACATGATACATGCTTTCATACACTTCAGGATGTTCTTTTATACATATATGTTTGCCGGGAAGTTTAACCTTATATCGTTCCTCTTCAAAGAATTTCAATGTCTTTGTCATCCAGCACCACTATTTCCAGCTCACCCTGATATTCCTGAACCTCGCCGGTCACCCGCACTTTGCTATTTTTAGAGATAACAGAGGCTATCTCCTTAGCTCCTTTATCCTTGGGCACAAAGACCTTAATGCTATCTGAGCCATGTTCCACGTCTATCAGCAAATGATCCCCTGTATTCGTAAAACGCTCAGATGCCACAGTACCTTCAATATACACTATTTCCCCAGGTCTGGAAGAGGTAGTAAGTTCATGTATCTGTGTTCCTTCCTGATAAAAGGTCACGTAGGCTACAGATAGTGACAAAAGCACCATCATCAGCAAAACGATCATCACTCTTTCTTCTTTCTCTATTTCTGACACCTTCCTATAGCAGTTTATTCTAACATTTTTGATAAAAAGACTTTAATATAATCAAAAATATTTAAATTTACTGCACATAAAGTGCCTGCAAAAAAGGTTGGTAAAGAATTACTCTTTACTAGCCTTCTCTATGGAAACAACTTCAACATCGAATGTAAGATTTTTGCCAGCAAGCGGAGAGTTAAAGTCGAGTGTTACATTCTTATCAGTAATATCCACTATTGTGGCAACACCCATCATTGTTCCTACCTGTTTTCCTAGTTCCAGTACTATACTTGCATTTTCCAGATCAGACCTAGGTACAGGGATAAGATATTCCGGGTTATATTCTCCATAGGCTTCATCTGGTGAAAGCTTGAACGTTTTCTCTTCGCCTATGCTCATATTTAGTACTCCGTTGTCAAAACCGGGGATCATTTGTCCTGCTCCGACAACAAATGACAGAGGTTCATAGCTTCTTGAAGCATCGTATAGTTTTGCATCTTTTGCAACATCGATCAGTGATGTATCAAAAACAGTGCCGTTATCATATTTTCCTATATAGTTAACGCTAATATTGTCTCCTTTTTCAATGATCTTGGACTGGTCATTATCTGCACAGCCGCTTGAAAAAGCTATGATCAATATTATAAGGATTAAACTAATTTTCTTTATTCTCTCACCTCAAACAAATTTGGGAAAAGGACGATTTTATATGATAAAAAGTTATTGAGATATCCAAGTGAATAATATTTATATTATTATATTGTAGTAATATGCTTAAATTCTATAAAACAATAATATGTAGATTATAGAGCAGCTTTGAAAGAAAGTCATGTTTGAGGAAGGGTAACCATGAAGGCTATTTTTTTTCTGTTATTATTCATCTCTATTATTTCTTTAATGGTTTTTGCAGGTTTTTATGCTTTTCTGCCTAGTGACCATAGAAAACGATTTGTATGTATTTCATATCTGAAGGAACAATTAATGTCTCCTCATGCCTATAGGTATCTTATCCTGGCAGGATTCATCTATCTGCTCATAAAATCAGAGGTTTTTTTTTCAATGCAGCCCAGAATGATCTATTTCCCACAGTTGGCACAATACATTTTACTGCTGGAAGGAAGCAAGGTGAGTTTTTTTCAGATCGTGATTCATCCTGTACTTACATATGTCAGTGCTTTTATCTATCTGTGTGGATTCTCCTATCTGCTTATATTTACTTTTCTTTTGCTCGTAGTTACCCGGCAATTTAAAGTTTTACAGGAATTTTCTATTGGTTTTGTTCTGATATATCTTGTAGCTTTTCCGTTCTATATATTCACGCCTGTGAAGGTGACAGGTTATTCGCTTCCTAATGTAGCACCACTATTGTATGATCTCGATCCAATCGTTAGGGAAGGATTGAATGTTGTGGACCCGCTAAAGGATAATTGTTTTCCGAGCCTGCATGCGGCATTGTCCATAATGGCAATGCTTATAATTCTGTTCAGAACGGACTTTAAAAGATTTAAAATATTTGCAGTTGCATTGACCGTCGCTATACAGTTCACTATATTTTATTTGGGCATACACTGGATCACAGATTTCATAGCAGGTATAGCCCTGGGTTGCCTCAGCTATTATACTGCCACGAGGTATGGTCAGTATATAGCCACCCACATTCCCTTATTACGCGGCATCTGGTTATGAGGTGTTTAAAAAAAAGGGTAGCCATCTACTTATCATTTTGATGGCTGCACTGAATTTTCATCCAGCCTTTCCATGCAAATTATTTGTGGAGTAGGATATCAAATCTTCTGCCTCTTTAAGTACTGGTATCCAACTGCAAGAATGCCTATCAAAAGGAAGGCCATTATATATGTCCATACCCTTGATTTTTCGGTCTTTGTTCCCTCTAGTTCAATATCTCCTGAATCTGAACGGGTCATGCCCTTATCATCATCATCCTCGTTTGCAGATGCAAGCGTCTTTCCAGCTGTAATGGCGAATGGAGAGAATCCGGGAGTCTGGGCCTCGAACATGAAATGAGTTGTATTGTTGCTTGCAAGTGTTGTGGGTAACACTTCCCATGCAGTTTCATTATATCTCTGCAACTTAACATCATCAGTGTTTACTCCCATCTCTTGGATCCATGATTTGTTCACTATGAACTCAACCCGTGGATCCTTTATGTTTTCCTGTATTGCAAATCCAGCCTTGCCTACCCAGATATTGACATGCCTGTAGATCAATCCTTCAGGATCTGTGGATACAAGTTTTGACCTGTTGTTAAGCACCTCTATAGTAGATGTTATCTCTCCTGAGTTCTTAAGTGAATAGAAGCTGATCTTCTGTATTGGATTACCCACTCTTGAAAACTCATAGGTGACATTTTGATTCATTCTGAGGTATTCATTATCTACATCTTTCGTGGCTACGTTCGGGAAGTCCTCAACACTGCCTGCACCGCCGCCGCCACCACTACTGCTGCTAGTAGTACTACTGCCACTGCTTCTGCTGCTACTTCTACTGCTTCCGCTTCTGCCGCTGCTACTGGGTGCAGATGTAGTGAGACTGATACTTACTGCTTCTCCGTGCAATCCATTTTGGTTGTAAGGAACCAGGGTATAGTTGTAAGTTGTGGAGCTACTTAGATCTCGGTGTTCATATGTTGATTCTGTTACATTGGCAAGGAGGCCACCATTCATACTTATCTGCACAGTTGCAGTATCTTCAGAAGCATCCCACTCTAAAGTGATAGAACTGGATCTGATGTCCCTTCCTTCTACATTTGAAATTACAGGCAGATTCAGTGTGGTAGCCGAATCACTCACCTGCTCAGTATTAATGTTTCCAGAGGTGTCCACGGTTTCTATGCCGATGGTATGTTCCGCTCCGCTACTGAGTCCTGTTGCATTGTAATACTTATTAGAGGTGTTTGCGATCATTGTCCCATCTATATAGATCCTAACTTCACTGAAATCAGAGTCTGCTGGATTGGTCCATGTCCAGTGTATCCAGCTTGGACCTACATTACTTTCCTGAAGCCCTGTTACAGGTCCTGGTGGATTTCTGTCTATTGTCCTTGTTGTTGCCTGATCAGTTACTATTGAAGGATTTATATTCCCTGCAGAATCTACAGTTTGAATGCCTATGGTGTGCACTGACCCTTCCAGAAGTCCTGTTGCATTATAAGCGCTGACATTTCTGCTGGAAGTCGTTGTTACCATTACTCCGTCCAGGTAGACCATCACGTGACTGAAATCTGCATTTGTTGGGTTTGTCCATGCCCAGCGGATCCAGCTTTGTCCAGTAGTTGTTTCCCTCAGATTTGTAACGGAATCAGGAGCACTCTGCCTTGCATCATCGAATGTTCTTTCAGCTGCCCTCAGGGTTGTAACTGCCTGGCTTACTTGTGCATTTGTTGCATTTCCATTATCTACAACCACCTGTGCAGTAGCAATGGCTGCTCTAAATGCGTCTATTGCTGCCTGTGAGTGTTGGCCGATACCAGTTCCAGGGACTGCGGTTGTCACTTTAGCATTGCCTTCAGCAATGGCCGTTATCAACGCATTTTTGTCTATGGATGTTATTCTGGCAGCATCAAAAGTAGCTTCAGCAGTTGCCAGAGCATTTATTGCATTATTTACTCCAGTTTGTGTGGCGCGGGTATTGTCCACAACTCCCTGTGCTGTGTTTATTGCTGATCTGAATGCGTCTCTTGCTGATTGTGGATATTGATTGATCTCATTTCCTGGGGTTGTGTTTCCTAGTTTCCTGTTGGCATCTGCAATTGCTTGCACCAAATTAGTTTTATCTACTCTTATAACATTTATTGGGACAGTTATACTAACACTTTCATTGCTACCACTAATACTTGCTCTGAATGTTACATGATGTCTTCCAATACTATCGTTACGAGGGGTCCATGTGAAAGTGTATCTATTTGGAGTTTGCAGATTAAATGTTGCCCCAGTTGACAAATTTAGAGCTTCAACTCTTATCGTAGCATTGGCATTCTCGGTATCTCTTGCAGTGACATTAAAAGTCAGGCGCTCATTTTCGCTGATCGTTTTAGGTTCAACAGGTGTAATTACAAGGTCAGCTGCACTAATTCCAGCTGAAATTAAAAACAAAAATAACACAAAGCCTATACAGACTAATTTATTTAACTTGATTCGCATTTTACCATCCACCCCATTATATATGGAGTACTTTGAATTGTTTTATTATTCCCTAGTATTTGATGTACCTTGAATTAAGTAATATTTAAAATTACTCTAAAAATCTGGCCGGATAAAATATATTTATTATAATATAATCTATTAATAGTCTGGTCAGATGTCATTATAATGTAGTATGTGCTCACCTCAGGCATTTGAGAGTGTCTCAGTTTTTAAGGGATGAATAAGTCCGTATCCCCTTGAATGGAAGCAGGATCTCCTTCATAGGGCACAATGTTTTCTCAGAAAACCTGTATTCTATTACATCTGGGCTCTGGACACGATAGGTCCAAGTCAGCTTCTATATAATAAAATTAATATATTTTTATTTGCATAGTATCACTTTGCTGAGGAGCTAGTAGAAGCCTGGCCATCTCGGCATTGTGGCCTTTCAGTGGTTTCATCACATGCCTCTTACATTCATGTCGACTTTATCCACTGGAATGCTTTTCATGGAATGGACAAAACGAGGAGGTGAGATAAATGGTGACAAAAGAGCAGAAAAAGGCAGGAGCTAAGAAGCCAGCTCGGGAAGAAGCGTCTTACCACACATACCCATCAGGTGGTGTATCAAAGAGAAAGTAAATTTGCACATTAATTATAAATGTTATATATGGGAGGAAGGCCTTCCATATCTTTCTTTTTCTGGTAGCTACTAACTAACTTCAGATCAATGGATGAAGAACAGATGTGAGATTAATGGTGTCCAAAGAACAAAAGAAAAGCGAATCCAAGAAAATGGAGAAAACAGATGCTGGCCGTAAAATGTGTTCATGCTCTTGTGGGCAAAAGCGCAATTGATATGTAATTTTTAACAGGATACTTTAAGTAGAGGGAAACCTCTTCACTCGTTTTTATAAGTTTTTATAAGTATGTAAAATCTTAAAAGAACAAATTTCCTTAAATTAACATAGCATTATGTATAAAAAGTCGTAAAAATAATTTTTAAAAAGATTTAGTTTTTTCATGGACCGGTCGGGAATTGAACCCGAGGCCTCTACCATGCCAAGGTAGCGATCTTCCCCTGATCTACCGGCCCATTATAGGCAACCTTACTTTACAGCATTGAAGATAAAGGTATCGGTAAAAACTTAGCATAAAATGGTATGTCTATGGAATTGTATGATGTACGGGTTTTTCAAAGCGAAATATTAAAGTACCTGTATGCGTATTTGGAGTGTCGCGTGATGCAACGTATCATGCTTCAACCCAATGGGCCCGTAGCTTAGCTTGGTGGAGCGCACGGCTGATAACCGTGAGGTCCTGCGTTCGAATCGCAGCGGGCCCACTTTTTGACTATGTTTTCTTATCTAAAAAGGGTATGTTCGTTCATCTGTTTCTTTGTTCTTTGAGGTTGCATAATTGCATTTTTGGATTAGAAACACGTAGCTATGCAATATGGGTTATAAGCCAAAGATCTGCTGTTTTTCTTTTTTCTATATTGTCTTCTGGCTTGCGACTAAAAATCTTTGTTACGTGGCCCCATCAAAAGACTCATAATTATGAGAATTCCATTCACTTTTTATATATATAAATTAATTGGATTAACCTTATAACCGAATATTGATAATTTACAGTATAACGTTCTACTAAATAGTACTACAGTATGGTGATACTATGAATAACGGAAAAACGGAAAAATCAGTGAAAGGGAACTTGAAATGGTGGAACTTTTACGTAAACTGAACATGAATCGTTCAGTTGCCCTTGTTCTTGTTTGTCTGTCAAATGGTGAGGAAGTTACCTCAAGGTTAATTGAAAAGAAAGCCGTCCTCAGACAACCCGAAGTAAGCATTGCAATGAGATATCTTTGTGATAACGACTGGATCAATGTCCGTGAAGAAAAGAAGGCAGGATGCAAAGGCAGGCCCGTGAAGCTCTATAAGCTGGTAGTTCCTCTGGAAAATATCATCCAGAGTATCGAAACTGATGTGATATATCAGAAATTGTCAGTGCTTGAAAGCATAGAAAGGCTCAAAAGCCTGACATAAACTTTTTAATGTCAGCGCTTTTTGCATGCCAGTTCAGATTTCTTCAGATCCGGAATTTTTGTATTTCAGTGAACTCCGCTTCTTCATCGAAGATTTTATGATATATCAGATCATGAAGTAAACTGTCTAATCATTGTAATTCAACCACATACGGGGTTTTTTTCTTGGGCACTATCAGCGAAAAAATATTTAGTCGAGCATCAGGTAAAGATGCAAAAGCCGATGATTTTGTTATGGCTAAGGTAGACTATGCTATGGCACATGATGGTACGAGCATACTGGCTGTCCGCTCATTTAAAGACATGGGGGTCAGTTCTGTGTGGGACCCATCCAGGATCGTGATACCATTTGATCATCTTGTACCTGCCAACAATGAGAGCACGGCTTCTTTTCAGTTCGATATCCGTAAATGGATCGCAGAGCAGGGGATAGAACATTTCTATGATGTAGGGAATGGTATATGCCATCAGGTACTACCGGAACAGGGCTTTGCACTTCCAGGTAAACTCATTGTAGGTGCAGATTCTCATTCATGCACCTACGGGGCATTCGGAGCCTTTGGAACCGGGGTCGGTGCGACTGATATGGCCGAGATATTCGCTGCCGGAGAACTTTGGTTCAAAGTTCCCCAGACAATAAAAGTTACTTGTCAGGGCTCTCTGGGAAACATGATTACACCAAAAGATCTAACTCTGCACATTATAGGTAAAATAGGTGCGGATGGGGCGACTTATAAAGCAATGGAATTCTATGGGCAGACTATCTCTGACCTTTCTATGTCTGGCAGAATGACGCTTTGCAATATGGCAATAGAGATGGGCGGGAAAGCAGGCATCGTTCCTGCGGACAAGACTACTTTTGATTATCTGCAAGGCAGGGCAGTTGAGGAATATGAACCTGTGTATGCAGATGAAGATGCAAGTTATGTTAATGAATTCAGTATAACCGTCTCGGATCTGGAGCCCCAGGTTGCTCTTCCCCATCAGGTGGATAATGTTGTGGGTATCTCTGAAGTTCCTCAGACAAAGGTCGATCAGGTATTCATAGGTACATGCACTAATGGGAGGCTTGAGGATCTGGAAATTGCCGCCAGTATCCTGAAGGGTGAAAAAGTGGCTGTAAGAACAATTATCATCCCGGCTTCAAGAGAAGTGATGAAAGAGGCTTCAATGAATGGCACACTTACTACACTGCTTGAGGCAGGTGCTACTATTGGAATGCCTGGCTGCGGTCCATGTCTGGGTGGGCATATGGGGGTTATAGCTAAAGATGAGGTGTGCTTGTCCACTGCTAACCGTAATTTCAGAGGACGTATGGGTGCAGGAGGCTTTATATATCTGGTGTCTCCAGCAACTGCTGCAGCATCAGCTATCAATGGGTATATCAGCGATCCCAGGGACACATAAAAGGAAGTGATTTAGTGACAGAGAATATAGACAAACATAAGATACTTCATCTGATGGAACACTGGATAGAGCACAACGAAAGCCACCTGAAAAGTTTCAATGAGTGGAGCAAGAAGATAGAAGAAGCAGGGTACGAGGATGTGGCAGCAAAGATCCTTGAAGCCGCCAGCAAAATGGAAGAATGTAATCAAAAGCTGCAGCAGGCAAAAGATAGCATTTGAAACGAAGGTATCCAAAAATTGATCAATGAATGCAGGTTATCCTGCAACATTGTCATGCTTTTTCTTCCGCTTATCTGCCAAGTTGCGCATGGGCTCTGGCAAGATGGCCTGCCGCCTGAGCTGCAATGAGGGAGATCTCTCCGGCAAGAACTCCTGCAGCAACTATTTCTGCCAATTTCTTGGAATTAGAACCCGCTGGTTCTCCCGGACCCTGCACACCCAGAAGCCCAAGGCAGTCTTTCTGAGTTCCCAGGCCGGTACCTCCTCCCACAGTACCTACGGGCAGGGCTGGCATTGTCACTGCACAATAAAGATCTCCATTCCTTGTTAATTCCATTGTTGTGATTGCTGTGCTTCCTTCTACTACATGGGCTGCATCCTGTCCGCAGGCCAGAAACAATGCGGCTACTATATTGGCGGAGTGAGCATTGAAACCAAGTGCTCCGGCACGTGCAGAACCCAGCAGGTTTTTACGGTAATTGACATCTGCCATGGTCTCTGGCTTGCATTTTAGTTTTTCAGACACAATTTTTGCCGGGATGGTCGTATCAGCTACAACTGTCTTTCCGCGTCCAAGTATTGTATTGATGGCCGCTGGCTTCTTATCAATGCACATATTGCCTGAAAGGGATACAGGTATGGCGCCAAACTCGTCCTGTATAAGATGCGTTACAGCTTCTGTAGCAATGGTCACCATATTCATTCCCATAGCATCCTTAGTATCATATATGAATCTCAGATACACTGTATTTCCTGTAACATACGGCTCTACAGCCAATAACTTCCCGAAACGTGTGGTTTCTTCTGCCTTCTCTTTCATCCGGGTAAATATCTCAGGTCTGCTGATCCAATCAATGAATGCCTTTGCTTGAACAACATCATCAAGTCTGAACACAGGTGCCCTGGTCATCACATCCTGGAAGATACGCACATTTGCTCCTCCGGAACTGCTGATAGCTGAACATCCTCTGTTAGCGCTTGCTACCAGTGCTCCTTCGGTAGTTGCCAGAGGCAGATAGAAATCTCCCTGGGCGAATTCGCCCTTGATTTTCAGAGGACCTGCTATTCCAAGGGGTATCTGCACAGATCCTATCATGTTCTCTATGTTACGCTTGGCCGCAGCTTCAGCATCAAGTGTGTAATGCTGTATATTTTTAAACTTTGTCCCAGTGATCTCTTCAAGTGCATTCCTGCGGATAGCTACAGCTGAGTCCACATCCCCAACTACTTTGTCTATGTTCCGAAATGCTATTTCTCCCGCAACTACTTTTTGTAGGACCTCTTTTTCATCGTTTTCTGTTTTGTGTTTATCTGGCATGAAGGTCACCTATTATTGTTTTTATTGTTATGAGCGTAGTTATTCTACAATGTGATTACCAACTGTCCCTGTTCACAGAATTCCAGAAAAAGGTCAGCTATTTCATTGGAGCTGATCATTTCGATTTCCGGTATCAATTCGTTTTTTTCTAGCCCTATTATGGATGCTCCTAATTCACAGCATTTGAATTTTATTCCCATATTTAAACATTCTTTTATTTTATTATCATACTCTGGCAAACCTTGTTTTCCAGATTTGGCCATTATCACTCCCATTGGCCCAAAAAGTACAACTACCACATCTAATCCCCTTTTTCGGTAGTATTTGGCAAATCTGAGTGTTTCCTGCGGACTTGTACTTTCATAAACCATACTTTTGAGCAATAATAATACTTTTGTGACCTCTGGCATTTTTCTGTTCCCGCCTCGTACTGTTCATTTCCTTTGAACAATATTAAGTCTTGCCTTTGATAGAAGATCGCCAAAAGGATATTATAGGGATGAAGTAAATGCATTGGTTAGGTTCAGTTTATAATATGTGAAACAGCACTTTATATATTATTATGGTACTAATATATACAATGTATTTATTGTACTAACTGGCGATAGAATTAAAAACTTATATATTAAATATAAAATTGCCTAGATTTTCATAGGTGGTAGAAATGGTTGACGCAGATATGAAAGAAAGGGTAAATACAGGTATTCCAGGCCTGGATGAGATGCTCCGTGGAGGATATTTCAAGGGTACTGCAAATGTGGTATCAGGTGATTCAGGTACAGGCAAGACCATATTTGGAACCCAGTTCATCCTCGAGGGAGCAAAGCAAGGCGAAAAAGTGATGTGCATAATCACTTCTGAAGAATCGAAATCTATTGTGAAGGAAATGTATACTTCTTTTGGCTGGGACATGGAAGAATACGTTAATAACGGCTTACTTATCTTTGTCGATATCACTGATCCAAGCCTCAGGTTGCAGAAAAGTGTAGAGATTGCGCCATCTGAGCTTATCAAAAGTTTTAAAAAGCTTGTAGAAAGCAAGATAGAAGAAATAAAGCCTTCCAGAATTTTCATCGATTCAATTGAAGCACTATTCCTTGCTATTGAATCAAATTACAAGCTCAGAACGCTCATAGATGATGTATTTGGT
This sequence comes from uncultured Methanosarcinales archaeon, assembly GCA_964486435.1. Classification (GTDB taxonomy): domain Archaea; phylum Halobacteriota; class Methanosarcinia; order Methanosarcinales; family Methanosarcinaceae; genus Methanomethylovorans. The sequence continues at coordinate 22,028 of CAZAMM010000018.1, forward strand.
GTATTCCGCAAGCATGAAGTCACTTCTGTTGTTACGGTAGGGGCTATGTACGGACTTGATTCAATGGTGGAATATGGAGCTGACTCTGTGGTCAAGCTGGGTAGGATCATTGCTGGTAACAACTTGCAGCGTTCGATATATGTTATGAAGATGAGAGGTTCAGGCACCATCAACGAGGTACGTGTTCTCAGTATAAGTGACAGTGGAATGCAGGTTCTTGCTCAGTCTCCATATCTGGAGTAATTAAAAATTTCTTTCATTTCTTTTTTCAGAACTGAACCTTTTGTATTTTGTGAATATTCACAATACATACCAGTCGTTATCATTGATCTTTTGTTCTTTTTCTTTTACTTCAACTACTGATCTTCCCAGAGGCTTGCTGATGGCTTCTGCCAGGTCCTGTAAGTAATCCTTCTGGTTGAGACTTCCGTATATAAAGTTTTTACCAGGCTGAATGTTCTTTTCGATTGTTTCCCTTTTTGGAACTATGGTCATCGGTACAGATGTCATTTCGACGGCTTTTTCCATAGCTGTTCTGAAATCACCAATACAATAAGCTATTCTGTGCTTATAATTGCTTTTCGTTTTTTCAAGATACCGTGCAAGCCTTTCACTTTCCATGCGGATGAAATCACGTTTTATCTTGGATACATTACATTTTCCCATCATGAACTGGTAATTCATGAAAGGGTATTGTTCGTCCAGTTCTCGGGGAGTTATGCCACAAGTGCCAAATACTACAATATGCACCTTTTCGGGTTCAAGTATACTGAAGATGAGCCTGTCAAATATCTTGTGTGATGGGCTTTCATGATATGGTTTCTTTTTAGCACAGGGCAAAAAAATGCAGAAATCACGGACAGGCGGTTCGTATTCGGTGAGTATCCACTCATTTGCACGCTTCATGTCCGGGTGATGAATAATCATATCTGTATCAAGAGGTTCAGTAGAACGTTCATTCTCTGGGATGATAGGTTTCAAGGTAAGGTGAGTTCTAAGAAACTATATATATATCTATCGATGTTATGGTTTTGTACAAACTGTACACTTACTTATGTTCTCAGATTGTTACGATAAAGAGGCACAAAATGGCAAGTTCCATCCATGAAATGCTCCGGGCGAACTGTAAATGTGACGATGTGGCAAAATGCGTTCTAGGGCTAAAAAATCTTGACTTGCTCGCCTATAAAAAACTCTTTGAACTGGGCCCTATGACTGCAGAAGAGCTGGGCGACCTGTTACATAGGGAACGTAGTACTGCTTATCGGTCACTGCAAAACTTGATAGCCGTTGGCTTAGTTTACAGAGAAACACGGTCCATTCAAATAGGCGGGTATTACTATGAATATGTTGCAATTCCGCCAGCACAGTTTAAGGAAATGCTCAAGCAGAATATCGCTGATTGGTATAAAAAAATGGAGGTACTGCTTGATGACTTTGAAAAAGAACTTTTAGATCCATTTCCTGAGTGATAATGTCTGCATTATGCAATTTTAAAAAGGGCCTGAGGTTTTTTATAACAGGTTGAAGAATGTGGATCAGAGCATTTGTTTGACGGGATGCTCGAGGGGATGTTATGCTCCTTTTGATCACATTCTTCTGTGCAAACCAATCCGTTTTGTAGCCCTGTGGAGGGACTCAAAGCGCACCACCAAGGTCATTCCCGTTTTTTCATTGTGGGTAATTAGTATAATTTCATTTTCTTATATATATGGATATCTATACTTTGGCGCATACTACTAATAATTATGATGAGGTACTTTGTTCAAACACTGCAAAACTGTCTTGCATGATATACATCACATTGATCCCATAAAGCATTCCATCCTTTCTAAAGCTTCTGCTATCTGATCTTTGGAGGTAGCATAGGAACATCTGAGAAACCCCTCGCCAGCTGATCCAAATACACTTCCAGGGATTGTAACGACTTTTTGTTCATGGAGCAATCTCTCTGCAAATTCCTCGGATGTAAGACCTGTATTCCTTACAGAGGGGAATGCATAGAATGCACCTTTTGGTTCATAGCATTCAAGCCCTATCTTATTTAATCCGCTTATTATCAAATGCCTGCGGCGGTCATAATCCCTCATCATTCGCTGCATCTCTTCGTTGCCGTTGCGCAGGGCTTCTATAGCTCCAACCTGGGCAGTGATGGGAGCACACAACATACAGTACTGGTGTATGCGCATCATTGCATTTATTATAGGCAACGGTGCCAGAGCATATGCCAGCCGGAAGCCTGTCATAGCATAGGCTTTAGAGAAACCATTTAGCAAAATAGTTCGTTCTTGCATACCTTCGATCGATGAAAAACAAATATGGTGACCGTTGTATGTAAGACATTCATATACTTCGTCGGAAATTACCATTATGTCATATTCAGAAACAACTTCAGCAATAGCTTCCAGATCTTCCCTGCCCATTGTTGCTCCGGTAGGATTATTGGGATAATTTATTATGACAGCTTTAGTTCTGGGAGTTATGGCTCTTTTCAGATCTTCTGCAGTCAGCTTAAAATTATTTTTCAATTGCGTGTCTACAAGTACAGGTGTACCGCCCGCGAACATAACTGATGGAACATAAGCCACATAGGACGGCTGGGGTACAATGATCTCATCCCCTGGATTGGTTATAGCTCTTATTGCCACATCAAGGGCTTCACTGACGCCGGACATGACCAGGATCTCGGATGCCGGGTCATAGTAAGTGTTATGTTTATGTGAATATAGCTTTGAGATTTCTTCCCGAAGTTCTATCAGCCCGAAATTAGAAGTATATGATGTTTTGCCTGTCTCCAGAGAATGGATGCATGCTTCCCTTATGTGCCATGGTGTTACGAAATCTGGTTCTCCGACACCTAGTGATATGACGCCTTCTATCCCTGATGCAAGGTCAAAATACTTACGTATTCCTGAAGGAGGTACTCTCGTCATCACATCAGCCACAAATCTCTCTGGGTTATTATTGTGCATGGGTATCCCTTGGGATCAGATTGGATTTATTTTATTTATGGAGTTACAACTAAACGGTTGACCTCTTCCTGCTCTTGCAGAATCACTCCATCTTCTTTGTATGTCTTAAGCACAAAATGAGTAGTAGTATGCTGCACTTGTTCTATGGTGGAGATCTTCTCTGCGACGAAAAAAGCAACTTCTTTCATCGTTTTTCCCATCACTGTCAGTGATAGGTCATATTGCCCGGACAACAGCCTTACAGAACGTACTTCCGGAAATTTATATAAGCGCTCAGCTATAGCCTGATAACCTAAATTACGTTCCAGAGTTACTTTTAACTCGATGATGGCATATACATGTTCATCGCCTGCAAGGTCCCAGTCAATTAGCGTCCTGTATCTGCGGATAATTCCAGAATCTTCTAATTCCTTTATCCTTTTACTTACTTCCTGCATCGAGAGTCCTGTCAGGGTTGCAATCTCCTCATGGGTGACCCTGGCATCTTGTTCCAGACATTCTAATATGTGTCTTGTTTCAATATCCATCTCATAGCACCCCTTGAAATTAAAAAAGTGAGAATAAAATAGGAGTGTGCTCAGTTGAGCAACACTGCGTTAATGACGCCATCCTGGCCGGGACGGCTGGTAATCCTTGCATCACCTATGGGGGTACGGATAACTGAACCTCTTGTTAATATATTACGCCTTACATAGTGTTCATTCGCCTCATTGCTGACCACTTTTTCGATAGCAATCTTTTGTGTTATCCCACCGGTGTCGGTCACATTGACTACATTACACTGGAATAATCTTACCTTGCTGTTTCCACCCCTTGTAGAAACCATCTTGATCTTTACGTCTCCAAGACGTGTGTCAGCGGGTTCGCGTCCAAGTTCGAACTTTCTTTTCCCGCGGTAAGACTTTATTTTAGCACCTGTGTACTTTCTTCTTGATCTGCCTTGCCATTTCATAATATGTCCTCTTGAATGTATATAAGTTGGATGACTTGTGTCAAAGTTGTTTTTCGACTTTAATAATTACGGACTTACCTTTACTTGAAGGATTCTATAAGAAGTTTTCGAGTGGTATTAAGTAGCATTTTCTTTTTACATTGATTCATTCGGCAATCAATAAATATCTCCTTTACTATTTCCCTTTATGCTCCGCATATTATTTCTTGGCACAGGTGGCTCTTTGCCTACAAGAAACCGTAATCCATCTGCAATTATGGTCAACAGGGAAGGGGAACTTTTACTTTTTGATTGCGGAGAGGGCACTCAACAACAGATGATGCGTGCCAAAACAGGAATGAAAGCTCTTACCTCTATTTTCGTCACTCATTTTCATGCAGATCACATGCTTGGTATTCCCGGCCTTGTACAAACAATGTCTTTTTTGGGAAGGACAGAGCCTTTGTACATATATGGCCCTCAATGGGTGAAAGAATTTGTTACGATCATCTATGAACTTGGTTATTATAAACTGCATTTTGAATTGGAAGCTGTTGAACTGAATTCAGGGGACATTATCAAAAGAGATGGTTATTCTATCCATGCCATTGCAACAGATCATAGTGTGCCCAGTCTTGGCTATGCTTTAATAGAGGATCCACGTAGAGGCAGGTTTGAGCGTGAAAAGGCCGTTGCCCTAGGTGTGCCACCAGGTCCTCTTTTTTCCAAGCTGCATAGTGGTATGGACGTTGAGGTCAACGGGACGGTAATACGTTCTGCGGATGTTGTGGGGCAAGTAAGGCCAGGCAGAAAAATAGTATATACGGGTGACACAAGGCCATGCCAATCAATTCTTATGGCCAGCAGGGATGCAGATTTACTGATCCATGATAGTACCCTTGGAAATGACCAGGAAGATTGGGCTAAGGAATCAAAACATTCTACGGCATTTGAGGCAGCTAGCCTTGCAAAGGAAGCAGGTGTAAGAAAACTGATACTAACTCACATAAGTTCCAGATATACTGATGATGCTTCTCCTCTGTTGAGGGAAGCACAAGAAGTATTTGAGAGCGTTATGATAGCAGAAGATATGATGGAAATGGATATTCCTGTGACAGATGGATGATGCCATATACTCATATCAGATTATAGTCCAGTCAAGTCTGTTATTATCTGCATCATAAAGGGAAATTTCCATTGTCCTGTCTTCCAAGGGGATACTAAGGGCTTTCACTCCAATGTACAGGATATCTCCAGGTTCATAGTTGAAAAGTTCAGGTTTTGTCCTGCCAAAGTAGACCCTGCCCCCAGAATCGATCTCTTCCACAGTGACTCCATACCAGTCACCCTTGTTAATTACAGTTATTATCTGGCATTCAAATCTGTCTGATTCACTGATCTCTTCCATAGTATGATCACTCAAGTTGCAGTATTCAATATAACATAAATTGGCTTGCTTATCAGGAATACATCCGGTTATCCATTAGAGCACCATTCTTTTGGAATAATTTTCCCACAGACTCTTCAAAATGTTTTCCTGTAACTTCTTCCTTGTCTTCTATTATTGCCTGATGCAAAGCTGTTTTCAGGACCTTTTCTACAAGGTCTCTCCCTGAAAGTCCTTTTGTCGCTGCAGCTATTTTCTTTACATCAACATCTTTTACAGGCAATGGAAATGTGGCAATGTTCATTTCAAGTATCCTGAATCTCTCTTCCTCATCGGGTAATGAAAACTCTATCTCCTCTTCGAATCGGCTTCTTACTGCAGGGTCCAGGGTGCTCGTACGATTGGTAGCACCAATTGTGCAAATGCCATCTCTATCTACTATTCCATCCATTTCAGTAAGCAAGGCGTTAACTATCTCTGCAACATCCCCTCGCAGTTCCTGGTGACGCCTGTCCAGAGCAATGGCATCCAGTTCATCAATGAATATTATGCAGGGAGCCATGCATTCAGCTCTGTCGTACAACAGGTGTATCTGCCTGGCACCTTCTCCTACGTATTCTCCTATCATCTGTGTTGCTTTTACAGGGATGATTGGTACATTGGTCTTATTGGCAAGTGCTTTTGCAAGCATTGTCTTGCCAGTGCCCGAAGGCCCAAAGAATAGTACATTGCGTGGGGCCCATTTGCCAAACTTTTCGGGCTGTTTGAGGTATTTTTCTATAAGCTTGCACTTTTTCTTGGCCGTGTTCTGTCCAATTATATCTTCAAAAGAAACGTTACTGTGGAACTCCACTGCAGGAGAATTGACACTATCTTCGTGTACGATGATCGAGGTATTCATACCTATAACTGATCCCGGGGGTTCTACCTCCTTTATACGGTATGCAAAATCAGGGTACATTCTCTTGTCAAACAAATATTCTCCTTTGCGTGCAATGCAACCATTCCACTGTTCTCTTGCATAAAATTCGAACACACCGGTGTCCTCGATTTCCGGATAGTCATCCAGCACGCTACTCAAAGGATAGCCTATTGGCTCAAGAACCAGAAGTTCAGCCGTCGATTCTGCAGGTTCGAATCCTTCTTCCCTGTTGTTTTTATGGTTTGTACGTTGCACTGATCGAACTATGCTCTCAACTCTGTTCGTTTTCTAATTGCAGATAAAGGTACTTACAGATATTAATCTTACCCCTCTTCTGATCAGGTGTCACTATTGATGGCGAAGGGCTTCTATGGCAGCAAAAAGATATGTTATTAATCTCTGTATTATACGACAATAAAATATAGAGGATTCTGATTAACCTCTGTTTTTTATGTCACCAAAAACTTAAAGTGGCGTTTATTCTCTCTATCTCTGTTTTTACTTCGTTTCTTCCATTTTTTACTTGATTTTATGATAGCTTCCACTATCCTGAATAAGTCCTTTATGTTTGAGTGTCTTCAGCTGATGTAATTTAAAGCAAAAAGTTGTCCTAAGCATCTTTACATTTACTCTTTCCGCAGTTGTAACAAGAACTTTTCCTTCATTGAATACTTCTCTGGCCACAAAATATACTCTTTCTCCAGGAGCTCTTTGGCTGCTGATCCTTTCGTTTCTCAGAATGTCTCTTATTTCTAATGGATATCCTCTCACAGCTCTTTGCATTGTTGCTGCAAAACCTTTGCAATTGCTCCGAAATATACCCGATCTCTGCAGACAACTTCATTCAATTCAGAGAGAGATCTATTTGAGAATCATGAACTGAAGCAGTAGTTGTTCTGAATCTTCTGATAAGTTCATAATCCTTATCGATGATTGTGTGGAGCTTGTAACCAAAAAAGGATTTACCATCTTTCTTTGTCAAGGGTAGTGTTCTTGGCCTTGCCATAGTTAAAAGAATAGCTGAATTTCATGGTGGTGAAGTAGGTGTTGAGGACAATCCTGAAGGTAAGGGGAGCAGATTCTGGATCAGGTTAAATAAGGCTTGAAAATCACAATGTATTTTACAGTAAGCTGACTCGGATGACATCTATTCCGGATGTGTCTCCCAGCTCTATGAAGGAAAACTTTATGTAAGAGAGATACATGTATAGGATGCTCGTGTTATACGCACGTGTGCCTACTTCGAGCCGGGGTGGGGTAGCGGTTATCCTGTGGCCCTGTGGAGGCCACGATTCGAGTTCGATTCTCGATCCCGGCCCCATTATACTTATTTAGATTTTAAAGTTTATAGATTTATTAAACTTAATATTCTTCTTGTTCTGTAGTAAGAATTATACTAGTTTAGATGGAATGTACATTAATGTAAATGTTACACTCAACTGAATAGGTGTTATCTCTATTCTTTATTGTAAAAACAGTATTCAGGAAAACTCATTGAGTTTCAGTTGTCTGCGCGGGCAGTATTCACCCGGTATATCTAAAGGGTATTCATTTGTCAGACATGCAAGGCACAGGTTTTCCTTTTCGATACCAATTGCCCGGACCAGTCCTTCTATACTCAAATATCCAAGTGAATCTGCATTGATGACGGCTTCAACCCCAGCTATTGTTTTATGGGCAGCTATCAGTTCATTTCTGGTGCCCATGTCTATTCCGAAGTAGCATGGAGCTATTATAGGTGGGCTGCCAATGCGTGCATGTATCTTTTTTGCACCGGCACGTCTTATCATATCAATGATGCGTCTGGAGGTAGTTCCCCGCACTATACTGTCATCTATAAGGACTATTCTCTGATCCTTAATGTTATCAGAGATTGTGTTCATCTTAAGCCGTACAGCTGTTTCTCGCATTGCCTGTCCGGGGAGAATGAATGTCCTGCCAATATAGCGATTCTTCATTAGTCCTTCACTGTACTTTATATCCGCCTCGTATGAATATCCAATGGCAGAAGTGATACCTGAATCCGGTACCGGTGATACAATATCTGCTTCCACAGGGTGTTCGCGTGCAAGCTCTCTTCCTATCCTCTCACGAACATTGTATACAAGTTTACCATTAATGATGGAATCCGGGCGTGCAAAGTACACATATTCGAATACACAATGTGCATGGTATTTTTCCTGTGCAAGGAGGTGGCTCTCAAAAATATCATTTTTAAATACCAATAGCTCTCCAGGCAATACTTCTCTTATCAATGTTCCATTGAGGGTATCTATAGCAACACTTTCAGAGGCAACTATAAAGCCACCATCTAGTTGTCCTACACATAGTGGTTTAAAACCCAGGGGATCACGGAGTGCATACAACTGATCATCTATAAGGATGGTCAGAGAGTAAGAACCTTTTAGTCTTTTCATCACATTGGAGATTGAATCCACAGGGTTGTGACGCAACAGCTCCTTTACAAGCAGATGTGCGATGACTTCTGTGTCAGAACTGGTAATGAATATGCGGCCTTCCAATTCCAGCTCATCTCTCAGGAGGCTATAGTTTGCCAGGTTGCCATTGTGGGCAATAGCTATAGTGCCGCTCTTATAATTTACTATCAGGGGTTGGCAGTTCTCTATTTTGGAGTGACCTGTGGTCGAGTAACGCACGTGACCCACGCCTACATTGCCTTTTAGTTCCAAGAGGTCTTTTTTGGCGTATACTTCGGGAACCAGTCCCATACCTTTAATAGATTTGCAATGCAGGCCATCATGCACGGTTATACCGGTGGATTCCTGACCTCTGTGTTGCAGAGCATAAAGGGCATAGTATATTTGCAGAGCTGTGGGGTTACCAGTGGACGCGCCATTCTGCACCACAATACCCACGACACCACATTCCTCTTTCATCTATACCCCAAAAGAGAAAACAGTATTATCTTCAAAACTTGCACTTACGTTCCCATTTATAGCTTCTCATACGCGGTGTCCTTCCAAAACCACATGAAGTACACTGCTTAGTATGGATGTTAAGTGAAACGCTACCGCAGCGCCTGCATGTTACATGAGTGCGCTTTTGCCTTTTCCCCATTGAGGGAGTACCTTTTGACATTTATCATCACCTTATTGAACTTTCTCGTCTCTCTTTTTAATTATCGTAATATACACTATCTGCGAGTTTACATGTATCGGGTTAATCTCAGATAGTATCATAGGATAAATATGTTACGGGGATACGTATACTACGTTGTCACCCCTTATTATTACAGTACCCAGTTTCCTGGTTTCTCCTTCTCTCAGCTCTTCAGCTTCTTCAAGAACAAGGTTCATGTGTACATCATAGCCCTGCAGATTTCCTCTAAATTCACGGGCTCCTTTCAATCTCACAATAACAGGTGTGTTCAAAGCATTGTTCAGTATATCAAGAGGTCTGTTTCCCATTTAAAGCCGCCTCATCTAAATAAATCAAAGTAGTCCTGAATGATTTGTATCAACGGAATGGTAGTATTATACTGCCATCATACTGCTCTCCATTGTGTATAGTCAGATATAAAACTATCGAACGTTGTATCGCTCATGTTGCGAAGTACATGACATGCGTGGCTGCCGACCATAATGTATTTAGGATATTTGCCCTATCTTTTGCCAACACATATATCTTTTATTCCCTTTGAAGGGATGCAGAATGGTGAACATTATGTCCAGTACTCCCGTGGTAATGACTATTGCAGGCTCAGACTCTGGTGGTGGTGCAGGTCTTGAAGCGGATATCAAGACCTTTGCAGCTTTAGGTGTGCATGGTACTTGTGCAATAACTTCTGTTACTGCACAAAACACCAGAGGTGTGCTAAGTATCTATGATCTGCCTCTCCATGTTATAAGTGAGCAGATCCAGGCTGTATGTTCTGACATGGATGTCAGGTGGGCAAAGACAGGGATGCTCTCCTCTGCCGAGATAATTGGCTTGGTATCAAAAGAGGTGAGGTCCAATGAGCTGTCTCTTGTGGTGGACCCTGTGATGGCAGCTGAAGCAGGGGGGGACCTGCTGCGTAAAGATGCTGTGAGAGCACTTAAAGAGGAGCTCCTCCCTTTCAGTACGGTGGTAACGCCTAACATATATGAAGCATGCACTCTTTCAGGCATCGATATTAAAGATGTGGGTGATGCAAAGAAAGCAGCAAAAAAGATTGCAGAATCAGGTGTAGGCTCTGTGATCGTTACCGGTGGTCATCTTGATGCATCTGATGTTGTGTATGACTCTGTTTTCAATGAATACACTGTGATACCAGGCAAATTCCTGGAAGGTGGTACTCACGGATCCGGGTGTACTTATGCAGCTTCCCTTACTGCATTTCTTTCCAGAGGTTGTTCTATCGCCCAGGCTGCTATGCTTGCCAAATCCTTTGTGGAAAAAGCCATTGTGAACAGTGTGCAGGTAGGGCACGGGGTAGGGCCTGTTAACCAGTTGGGTTCAACCCTTAAAGCATCCTATCGCTATGATACTCTTCAAGATACTAATTCAGCTGTTGAGATCCTGATCTCATGTGATGCGTTCGGAAAACTCATTCCGGAAGTAGGGTGTAATATTGTCATGGCTATCCCCGAAGCTACTGTACTGACAGATGTAGCAGGTGTCAGTGGACGCATCGTACGTGTAAAGGGTAGGCCTTATATTGCAGGCAATGTGGAATTCGGAGGCAGTAAGCATATTGCAAATATGGTCCTTGCTGCTATGGCATCAGATCGCTCTGTGAGGGCAGCTGTTAATTTAAGGTACTCTGATAAAGTTTTACATATTTGTGAGGATCTTGGACTTACTATATCTTCTTTTAACAGGGATGTTGAAGCTGAGAAGTCAAAGGAAATTGATTCAGGTGTCAGCATTGGTATACAGCACTCCAGTTCTATATTTGTTAATAAGGTGCCAGACATCATATATGACAAAGGTGGTCTTGGTAAGGAACCCATGATCAGATTGTTCGGAAAAAGTGCTGTAGAGGTAGCCTATAAAGCAGTTGAGATCGCAAGGTTATATTCTGATATCAGTGATCATATTGATCGGTGATCTGCCATTTAATGTGGTGGTCAGAAACTGGCTCTGTAGACATTCTGTGTTCTCTGTGAACATTCGTAGTTCGATCATAATGCAGTTTCCTATGGGGCTCAAAGGTTGCTCATTTAAATAGATAAAAATGGATGGGAATATGCAGGATTTTATTATAATTGGACATAAAGCTGTAACTACGGGTGGTTTTTCACTCAACGACATGCCCGGCTCTGCAGGAAGGATGGATATTCTCTGCAGATGTATCAATTCGGTTTTTTTTCTGTCTCATGATCTGAGAAGGGATGTACAGGCACACCTGCTACTGCTGGGGGAGCCTGCTCCTCCCAGGGTCATACGTTTCAATGGGGAAAAAATACGATATCTCAATCCGGATGAAAGAAGTGCAGGCGCTTTGATCAAAAAGGCATTGGAGCTGGATAACATATCGTCTGCAGAAACCCGTTCTACTCCCGGGGTCTGGATAAGAGAAGCTGATCTGGACACTTTAATGAGGGAGTTTGCCATTGATGGTCGTGATATCTTTTATTTCAGGGAAGATGGTGAAGATATACGCCATATAACTAGCGAAATAAAAGACGGCGTTTTCATCCTTGGGGATCATCTGGGACTTACGGAGGACGAGGAAAAGCTGGTAACCGAAGTTTCCACAGGCACTATATCCGTAGGTCCTTTGTCATTACATGCAGACCATTGTATCACTCTTATACTAAATGAACTTGATAGGAGCATGTTCGGTCAGACAGAAAGATAACAGTTTTATCCTCGTTTGTCATTAGATGATCAGGACATAAGTTAAGAGTGATCAGATGAGTATATTCGATACCGCTAAGATGATAATCCATGAAGGGCCGATCTGTGACCATTGTATGGGAAGGCAGTTTGCAAAGTTGTCTACCGGCCTTACCAATGCCCAGAGGGGCAATAGTCTGAAGGTGGCGCTTTCCATGGAAGGGCACCGATTGCATAAAGAGGAAGGAGATGAGGCTCTTCTCAGTGAACTTGCTCCAAGCAGCAGTTATGCACGGAAGGTACTTGGTACAGATGTGGAAAACGAGCGTTGCTGGGTGTGTCTTGGTCTGTTCAGTGAGCTCGAGAAATGGGCAGATCTTGCAGTTACTGCACTTGAAGGTCTCGAGTATTCCAGTTTTCTTGTAGGCACTAAGGTTAGTGGTCTTCTCAGTGAAAATGAGGAAATACTCTGGAGCGAGTGTGGAATTTCCTATGCTGAGCAGTTAAAGACTGAAATGAACAGGGAAGTGGGAAAGTTGATCTCATACAAGACCGGCAAAGTAGTAGACTTTGAACGTCCTGATATAGTTGTGATGCTTGATCTTGCTTCCGAAACTCTAAGCCTGCAGATTAAATCTCTTTATATCCAGGGCCGCTATAAAAAACTTGTAAGGGGCATTCCGCAGACAAGGTGGCCATGTCGTAATTGTAAAGGCAATGGGTGTGAAAATTGTGATTTTACCGGGAAACAGTACCCGGAATCTGTAGACGAGCTTATAAAACAAGATGTTATCGCTGCAGCATGTGCTGAGGATACAGCATTCCATGGTGCTGGTAGAGAGGATATAGATGCTCTCATGCTGGGCAACGGCAGACCTTTTGTGGTAGAGGCCCTCAATCCCAGGATTCGCACTGTTGATCTCAAAGAGCTTCATGAGGCAATTAATTCTCATGCGGCAGGTAAGGTTGAAGTACATGGTTTGCAGATCGTACCCAAGGAAATGGTAGAGAAGTTAAAATCTGCTCATGCGGATAAAGTATATAACCTTAAAGTTACATTCACTGACCCAGTTTCAA
>CAZAMM010000019.1:0-34976 GCA_964486435.1 uncultured Methanosarcinales archaeon
TCATGCAGAACTATAAGTCCTAATAACATATAACCATGTTTACTTACCAATGCCCCATTTTTAAAGGCAATATGATTAATCAGAAATAAGCAGCAATTTCTCAGAGAACACATCTGGATATTAAAAAATATAGTACAGGGGGTTAACCCTTATCTCATTCCTCGGAAATAGTGACCTTTTTCATCACATCTTTTGGCTTTATTTTATTCACCACTTCCATACCCTCTATTACCTGCCCAAAAACCGTGTGAACTCCATCAAGATGGGGCTGGGGGGAGTGAGTGATAAAGAACTGGCTGCCACCTGTATCCTTACCTGCATGTGCCATGGACAGTGCACCTTTTCCATGCTTACGCGGATTACCTTTTGTTTCACATTTGATGGTGTAGCCAGGGCCGCCAGTGCCATCTCCCTTCGGGCATCCTCCCTGAATAACAAAGTTTGGGATGACCCTGTGGAATGTCAGCCCATCGTAAAATCCCTGTTTTATAAGATTTTCAAAGTTTGCCACTGTTTTGGGTGCATCCTTCTCGAACAGTTCCAGAACAATATTGCCTTTCTCGGTCTCAATGGTAGCTTTCTTCATAATTCCCACCTTATCTCATGTGGTAAAGGGTGGGATTGATTTAAGTGTTTCTCTTTATCCACCTTTCCAGAGACTCCTATCACTGATCGATAGTTGTATTAAGTTCGTTGCGTGTAATGTGCAAATAAGTAAGGATACCTGGGCCGCTATCATAATATACAGTATAAGCAGATTTTGACTCATCGATCTTCTTATTATTCTTCTGTTCCCAATTCACTACAAAGGCTCCATCCTGCCCTATGAGTTTCATGTAATGCTGGGTCACATTGTTTATAGATTGGGTGTTGTTAGTTGTTTTTGAAATAATAAGATTTGGTATCATTGTTGTTGTCCCAGCTTCATCCCATGAAAAATCTGGGGTGCTACTTGTATACTTCATCATATATGCATCTGTTACAAGATCTAATGTCGTATTTGCATTCTTCTTATTTTTAGGATCTACATTGACTTTAAAGCTGTTGACTCCTGTCCATATCTCTTTTTTTGTCGGACTAACGCTAGCATCTGTATATGTGATCTCAGCCTTTGTCTTTTTGATATTATAATTAAGCTTCTTTGTTCCGGATATGGTATCTATATTAATTTCTACAGCATTGAGGTTCGAAGCGTCTTTTTTGATATCTTCCAGATAAAAATAAAAATTGTATATAGGCTCGGAATTTGACTGGTTCAATCTACCGATTTTGAAAGAATGCTTCAATGGGAATGTACCCACCGGCGGTACTGTGTCCATTTCGATAATAGCTGTCTGGTTTCTATGGTCTAACATCACAGTGGTAGATGTAAGTTTTTGTGCATAATCTGCCCAGCCTTTGTAAAACTCACTGTTAATGTATATGATCAATTTGTCACAACTAACTGGATTGGTAAAATTACTGTTTATGCTTGTATTAGGATAAAGGACAACTGGCATGTTGGAAGATCTTATATTTATATTAGCATCTGTTCTCCCGGATAGAGCGGTATTTCCATTGATCTTCATTATTGGAAGGGTTAGTGTCTCACCGTTATAATGAAATTCAGGGGGTGAAATCATTGTAGTACCTCCTCCCGGATATTTGGACCAGACACCTCCTCCCTCGTAGGCTATCGATCTATCTCCGGCATTGTACTGTACTTTTCCCATTGGTGTCATAAAACCTGTAAAATCAGGTTTGTGCTGGTAGCTTTCCCATGCATTCCACACTCCCCGGCGTTTATAATAACTATCATACCATGAGGAGTCCTCAGACAGGCTTATGATCATGATTCTGCTTTCATTATAAGATCCTCTATCTCCTAAAACTTTCAAATTTCCCCCCATCATGGAAAATTTTGTATTCTGCACAGGAGATTCACCCAGAGCTGTCTTACTGGCCCTTGAATCGAATACAGTGAATGCTTGTTCCACTTTCTGGGACTTTGCCATATCTTGCATATCATTAATTGCTGGAGTCATATATAGAAACATTATTCCTATGGATACCAGAGTGATGGTGAGCAATATTGCAACATCAATAACCGATGAAACAGCAGTTCCATCTTCAGACACACTTTTTTTCATGTTTCTATTCCTCTTCCTTAGTCAATTCTTATGCCCATAGATGAATCAATTATGAAAACATCTATATTTTTTTGATAATTCTTGTGTGCATATACAGTGTTATTGGAATTATCAACTCTTGTTATTTGCATATCCATAGTTTCGCTCAGGTATCTTTCCCATGCTTTGTAGAAGTCGCTGGTCAGCGTCAGGTTCACCTGCGAGACATTCTCATAATTGTGGATAATTTTTTTTCCACCATCTGCAGTAATGCGTACAATTCCTTTTCCTGATACTGAAGTTGTCCCAAACAAAGTTGTAGTTGGTATCATGAGAACATTGTTTTCAGAAATGAAACCTGGAGGGGATATCATTACAGTATTTTCTCCTTGATATTTTGCCCAGACTCCAACATTTTCATAGGAAATTAATGAATCACCTGCTGAGTACTCTATTGTTCTCAATTGTTTCTCAAAATGCCTTAGCTCGAAAGCAGGAGGGTTTGCAGAAGAGTTCCATTCCTTAAAAATTAATCCAATGCTGCTGTTTCCGGTAACAGAAAGAGAACCACCATACATTTTTAGTTCAATAGATTGAGAAGGAGTTGTGTCCATTACAACTTTATTTATATTCAATGCAAGCACCTCAAAACCCTGCCTGATATTCTTGGTATGCTGTGTTTCCTGCATGTGCTCAAGGAGTGGAACAGTACCTGCAATGACAATTGCCATTGCAAGAACCATGAGGCTTAAAACAATGCCGAAATCCACCATTTCAGATACTGCATCATCGGATCTTGCAAAGCTTTCCTTCATTTTCTAAGCCTTCCTTCCTCTATCTATTCGTATAATATTCAAATCTTCATCATAGTAGAGTCTCAGATCATCTGAACTGCTATACATTATTCCAGAGGAAACATTGGTATTCAATGAAACATATGGTACCTTCACTCTTGTCTCGTACCTGCCCTCAGATTCAAATATTATCTCGGAAGTTTGGTTTGATATTTCAATATAATATTGTTTATCTGCAATTTTATCAGGCATAGCTAACTTGTAATGGATGTTTTCAATTTTTCCTCCTGATATTTGCATTATATGTACCATTGTATCCATGTTTGCTATCTGTAATGCAATCTCACTGCCGTGTACCTCAAACTCATCTCTCATGGCAGTTTCTTCTGCTCTGTTAAGCATTGTAAAAAAAGAAGCTATAAGAACACTCATGCAGATAATTGTTATAGTGAAGGTCAGTATGAATCCAACAGACATTGCAACTGCCCTTTCATCATGAATTAATCTCCGCATTATATGTGGTCCCCCGGTAATATTATTGGAATTGTTACATTCGTTTCTACATATCCTCTCTTATTCATTATCAGCACGCAGTTCATGACTTTGAGCCTTTCCATTTCGAAGATATTTCCAGAAACCAAGTCTCCTGAAATAATAAAAGTACCAGCTGCGCTGCTCCCATTTATAAATTTGATCATGTATCTTTTTCCAGATGTCTGGCTGTTGAAATAGAAATCAAAAGGAGTGTTATCTATCTTGTCAGCTGTAATGTTCAGCTCACCAGCTGAACTGATCTTTGAATTAATTATCTGTGTACTGTTTTCAATAGTAACGTTCATCTGTCCATTTGAGTTGAACAATTTCGCTGACCATAATACATTATCAGATTGATCAATAGCTTTAATCACAAATTCATCGGATTCATTTGCCAATTTTGAGGTGTTAAGTGACATCAGGAACGTATCAGTGCTGTTGATCCATCTGACAACAGTCCATTCGTCATTTCCATCCTTCAGGCCGTTATGACTGAAATATGGTTCCTCAAAAGCACCCCCATTAAGAGAAAACATTATTCCTGTAAGTGAGTAACTTTTTGCCATCATTGAAGAGTAATTTGACATATAAGCATCAAATATTTCCTCATCAAAATTTTGTCCTCTTCCTGCACCAGCATATGCCTTTTGGTATGCTTCCACAGTTGTCTTCAATGTATTGGAAAAATCGAACACATTTGTCTCAATACCGGATTCAGATGCAGTATTGCTTGAGAAGATTATATTATTAAGCATGATGCTAAGAACAAGAAAACCAATACACATCACAAAAGCAGATATCAATATCATTTGGCCCGAATCACTGAATTTTTCCATCTTGTTAAAAACCATTTTCCTTACATGCGCCATAGGGTGAGCCTCACGTTGACAAGGTTATAGAATTCAGTAGAAGGGTCAGCATCCCAG
Source organism: uncultured Methanosarcinales archaeon (assembly GCA_964486435.1). Lineage (GTDB taxonomy): Archaea > Halobacteriota > Methanosarcinia > Methanosarcinales > Methanosarcinaceae > Methanomethylovorans. The sequence goes on from CAZAMM010000019.1 coordinate 4,363, forward strand.
ATGCCCGTGTTATGTGCAAAAGCTGCAGACTCTATGTCCTGGTCTGATAACAAAATTTTCTTAGAAACTGTAACAGCATTATCAGAAGGATCTCCGTTGTAGATGTAAGGCGTTGTGATCATTGTACCATCAGTGTTTGTCCACTCCATCTCTACATTGTGAGCTATACCCCTGGGAATTACAACAAAATTAAGTATTTCAGCAATAGAACTATTTGTCAGTTCTTTGTCTGCACTTGAAATATATCTCTCTGACTCCCAGTTGTAATATGCTCCATCCCAGCTAACGATATCCTTTTTGAGCTCTGAGTTTTGCCCATATGGTGAATAATCAAGAGATGTAAGCATATCCTGTCCCAGCGTCTGCAATTGCGACTCAATGTGGGCGTTTGCAGTTGATGATGTAAGAGGGGTAAGTGAGGTTGCCTGGACAGAATAAACAATTACACCTATGATCAATACGAGGGCTATGAGTGCCTCCAGCGTATGTATCTGGCCAAAAGTGTTTTTATTAAGATCATAATTACTGTTGATCCTGCACATTTCACCACACCCTTACAGAGAAAATAGCATTTTCCACCTTTCCACTATTTTCGTCTCTTAAAAGGACCACTCTTCTTGTCTGCCCAATGTTCTCTTCAATTGGCAGCTTCTTACCAGCTGCATATATAGTCCCGTCACTTTTTTCCATAGTGACATTAAAGTCATAACTAAAGTATGTTCCATTCAATCCAAAATGATCTTTCATGTATCTATAATCCGCATCTAATCCGGAAAAAAAGTCCATGGTCTTGGTAGTGTTCAGAACGTTAGGAGTTCCAGGATCATATGCACTGAGTGTCTGTTCCACTATGTTTATAGATATCCTATCTGCAAGCAGGGTAACTTCATCAGAATTGGATCTGAATGGAGTGAAGATCCCTGCGGTATAGGAAAAGACAAAAATGATACTGATTAGAAATATAGCAATACCTAATAGATAATCTACATGCATTTGCCCATTATCATCCATGTTCCTCTATTATAAATCCACCGCATTATATAAATATATTAATATATTTAATATGTGCGCCAGGGGGGTTAAATTGGGCTTTTAAAACTATTACGGGATTTATGCTCTATATATAAGCATCCCGTGAATCACATCCGAATATCGATAGGTTTTTATCTGAGTTGGCTTATCGTATATTCGATAATTGCTATATAAAGTAACGATTGTCATAAAAGCACGGAGAGTATAAAACATGGTAGCAGTAATCATTGTCAATGAATGTGTAGGTTGTGGAACATGTGTTGATGAATGCCCCGCAGAGGCCATCTCACTGAATGGAGAAAACATTGCAGTAGTCGATGCCGGTGAGTGCCTGGACTGTGGTGCATGTGTTGATGTGTGCCCAACCAGCGCTATATCAATGGAATAAAGTATTGACCAATCTTTTCCTATTTTTCTGATCGTTTTCTTTTTCTTCGAGGTTACAATATGGCAGAGCCAATCAGAGCCGGAATATTAGGTGCTACAGGAGCTGTTGGACAGCGATTTATACAAGCACTTGCCGATCACCCATGGTTTGAGATCACATCTCTTGCAGCTTCTGAAAAGAGTGCAGGGAAGAAATATAAGAATGCAGCCAACTGGAGATTGGATGTAAAACTTCCAGATGAAGTTGCAAATATGGATATTGTACCTGTGGACCCGTCCAAGGTGAATGCAGATGTTGTTTTCTCGGCATTACCTTCTAACCTTGCACAAACCGTAGAAGCAGATTTTGCAAAAGCAGGTTTCGTTGTTGCAAGTAACGCCTCTGCATATAGAATGGAGAAAGATGTCCCTCTTGTGGTGCCGGAAGTCAATGCTGATCATCTTGGACTCATAGAAGTCCAGCAGGATAACAGAGGGTGGGATGGATATATAATTACAAATCCTAACTGTTCTACAATAATGCTCGTGACTACACTAAAACCGCTCATGAAATTCGGTATTCAGAATGTGAACGTGGCTACAATGCAGGCTATATCCGGTGCAGGTTATGAGGGTGTGTCATCAATGGCCATTCTTGATAATGTGATACCCTATATAGGAGGCGAAGAAGAGAAAATGGAAACTGAGCCTCTCAAGCTTCTGGGTGAGTTTAACGGCTCAGAGATCATAGATGCCGATTTCAAATTAAGTGCTGCTTGTAACAGAGTACCTGTTATGGACGGGCACACTGAAACTGTGTGGATTACTATGCGGGATGATCCCGCCCCTGAGCAGGTAAGGCAGGCATTCCTCAATTTCAATCCCCATTTAGGAGATTTACCCACCGAACCAGAACAGGTGCTCATAGTAAGGGATGAGTCTGACAGACCTCAACCCCGTCTTGACCGCAACATGGGCAATGGGATGAGTATCAGTGTAGGGCGCATAAGAGAAGGCATACGTTATGTTCTGATGGGCCACAATACAATTCGTGGAGCAGCAGGTGCTAGTGTGCTCAATGCTGAACTCCTGCACAAACAGGGTAAGCTTTAAAAACTTAAAAGATGCCATAGGATATAATGTTCTGCTTGATACTGTTTCTTTTGATAGTTGTACTGTCAATTGGAACTATATCAGGCGGTGTGGCATCAGATGTAAAAAATACAATTTTTGAACTTGAGTTAGTGCCATTATCTGAGATAACAAACAATCCAAATGCTTATGACAGTACAATGGCCTATCGCAAGATAAGCGTTGTTGGAAATGTTTCTGTGATGGATAAACATCTCATCTCCATCTCTCAGAATGGTTATGAACTAAAAGTAGATCGTACAAATGATCAGTTATTTGTTGGTTTCAATATGGGGGATGGTATCAAGCTTACAGGACAGTTCCTGTATGATCCCATGGGCACCAGCATATTTTATCCTAAGTATGTTCTGCATTATCCTAGTGTACATATGGGTGAGGTAAATATAAGTGATATTATTTCCGATCCAGGCAAGTTCAATGGAAAATATGTTACTGTAACTGGCAACATAACTGATATCAGATCAACGATGGGAGAATATATTGTAAATCTTTCAAGTCTGGATAGTGGTCAAAATCTACATGTATCTTATTTTGGATCCACTGAAGTTAAAGCCGGAGATGTAGTAAGTGTAACAGGCCTTGTTAACGGTGCTACACTGTATAGTGAACAAATGGGAAAGAATTTTTCTCTATCCATAAGTACTTTCATGCCCGGTTTTACATGTCTTTGGACTCTATTTATCTTAGGATTACTGGTTATATATAAGAAGCATGAATGACTTAAATTCCCGGGATCATCATGTTAATTGCATTATCAGTTGGTGGATCCATTCTTGCAAAGGATCTGAATCCTGAAAGCTTTCGCGCCTATGCAGAAGTACTTAAAATCTTGGCTAAGGAACATAAGCTTGTAGTCGTTGCAGGCGGCGGTGTTGCTGCCAGGGATTATATAAAGACTGCAAGGAGCTTGGGAGCGAATGAAACAGAATCCGATTACATTGGCATCTCAATAACCCGTTTGAATGCACAGTTACTTATTACTGCATTGGGAGATGATGCCTATCCTGAACCTCCATGTGATTATAAGGAAGCCTGGAAAGCACTTTCCTCAGGAAAGATAGTTGTTATGGGAGGTGTAATCCCAGGACAAACCACTGATGCGGTGACAGCTATTATAGCTGAATATCTTAAAGCTGATCTTATTATTATTGCGACATCCGTTGACGGAGTATATTCTGCTGATCCAAAGAAGGATCCTAATGCGGTCAAATATAAGACCATGACCGCTAAAGAACTTGTAAAAATAGTGATCTCTACTGAGATGAAAGCTGGTTCCCAGTCGCCTGTAGATCCTCTGGCATCCAAGATCATAGAGCGCTCGAACATTAACACCATTGTTATGCATGGAGCAGACCCTGAGAATGTAGCAGATGTCATTATGCAGGAAAGCATAGGCTCCACATCTAAGAAAGAAGTTCATCTTGGCACAAGGATCATAGGATAAGATTCTGTGGTCACCATGAGGCTTAGAGTATTCCTTACCTTTATCCTCTTTTGTATCACGATGGCCGTTCCTGCTGCAGCTACAGGACAGGCTCACATTACTGACATGTTTGCAAATGGTGATGTGTGTGAAGTCACTATTGGGTTTTCAGATGATCTGCGTAATGTAACCTTAAAATATGATCTGATGTTAAATGATAGATCAATCGATTCCAAAGTGGTTGAACTGGGTGATGTACTCTCAGGAAATGTAACCCGCATTTCTTTTTGGGACAGTTACTTGGAAAAGAACATCTACGTTTTTGAGGTAAGTGTGTTTGTAGATGGAAGGCTTGCTGACAGCAGGCAGACAGAATTTGTTTATGGTAATCAGGCATTGCTGGAGTTCAAAGTTGCAGGTTTCAATTCTGACAATAAAGGGGCTTCAGTTGTTATCAGCCCTGATAATATCTATCGTCCTTCAATAGTTGATCTCACATTTGAGATATTTGAAGAGAATGAATTGTTGTACTCTGAGACCTTGATGGATGTTCCTGTGATCCAAGCTATAGAACAGAACATAAAATGGCCTATTTTGCTTGACAATGGAAGAAAGTATGTTACTGTACTGAAAGTCCGTCCCCATGGATCTGATCTTACAGCAGCCTATATTTCCTTATTTATGGCAAAACAGGATGTAAAAATAATAGCAAATGATGTAGAACTGGATGAATACGGCGCAAGTATCACCCTTATGGGGATGTCTCAGGTACCTTTCTACGGAAAAGTTGGTGTCACTCTTAATAATAATAATAATAATAATAATAACAACAACAACGGCATAAATATTAATTTTGAGGAAGAAAGTGATGTGCTGACTCTCAATAAAGAAGACACAGTTGGTTTTCTCTGGGAAGATATTCCTCCAGGCAATTATACTGCTGAAATAAGGGTGATTAACAATGAAGGTGATATCCTCGACAGCTACGAAACGGCTGTGAGGATAAGGGAATTGCCCCCGGCCCCAGTTGAACAAACAAACGAATTACCAGGAACCGGTGTTATTGGGAACATTGCAGCTTTAATTGCTGTTTTCTTCCTATTGCGCATTAACAGGGGATAAGATGCTTGATCTCATTCTCAAGAACGCTGCTCAACGTAAGATAAGGACTTTGCTCACTATCTGTGGTATAGCTCTGGGAATATTCGCTCTGGTGGTGATGGGAGCCATGTCCGAAAATTTTGGCCAGACTTTTGAAAAGTCCATGAGCCTCACAAGTGACAAGATAAGGGTCTTTGCAGAGAGCGGTATTTTTGGCGGTGGTCTGAGCGAGCGCAAAGTTTCTGATGTCAGACGTGTAGCAGGAGTTGAGGATGCTTATGGAGTTCTTATCACATTGTTTGATGAAGATCAGTTTGGAATGAGCGGTAAACAAGTATTGGGCGTCCCACCACGGAAATCTGGAAATGTGCTGGAACCTGTGAAGCTCAAAGCAGGCAGATTCCTTAATGCCGGAGATGCTTACCAGACAGTGGTAGGAAAGAACATTGCCGGAGAATATGATCTGGATATAGACAGTACTCTGGAACTCAATGGTAAAAGGTTTGTAGTGGTAGGTATAATCGAATACACAGGGTCTATTTTTGACAGCTACGCTATAATTCCACTTGATACGGCGCAGAGTGTGTATAATGCTGAAAGCTCCATCACGTACATCTTCGCCCAGCCGGCACAAGGTGTGGATGCTGAACTCTTGTCTAAACGTATAGAACTGAGCGTAAAAGGGGTTAACACAATTTCTCCCAATGAATTGAAGGAACAGGCAGGCCAGTCATTGCTGATCTTCAGCGTGGTGACCATCAGTTCTGCCATACTTGCAGCTATCATAGGGGGGTTGAGTGTGATGAACACTATGCTTATGTCAGTTGCCGAGAGGACTCGGGAGTTCGGCATCCTGAAGGCAATGGGTGCAGAAACAAAAGATATAATACTTCTTACTCTGGGAGAGGCTGCCCTGCTGGGTTTAATCGGCGGGGTGCTTGGCATCATTACCGGGGGTGCGGCAGCATATGCTCTGAACTCATGGCTTGCTGGCAAGGGCATAATCCTATTCACAATAACTTACAGGCTACTTGTTGTTGCCATGTTGTTCGCTACACTTATAGGTATGGCATCAGGAGCATATCCTGCTTACCGGGCAGCCATTATGAGTCCCATGGAGGCTTTAAGACATGGTTGAACAAATACTGGAGGTAAAAAATCTTTGTAAGACATACATACAGGGGAAGATTCCGGTAACTGCGCTCCATGACGTCACTTTTACTGTCGGGAAGGGGGAACTTGTTGCTATTATGGGACCAAGTGGATCAGGGAAGTCTACTTTGATGGCTCTTGTGGGCTGTCTTGAAAAACCCACCAGTGGTAAAGTGGTGATAAGGGATATTGATGTCACTGCTGTGTCTGATAGTGAGCTCCCCAGGATCAGGCGGGAAATGATAGGTTTTGTATTCCAGCATTATAATCTGCTTCCTGCACTTTCAGCTGTTGGGAACGTTGAACTTGCTATGCGTTTCTCAGGAGTTACTAAAAAAGAGAGGCTGGAACGGGCAGAATACTTGCTTCAGAGGCTGGGGCTTGAAAAACGTTTACATCATAGGCCCAATGAACTTTCCGGAGGGGAGCAGCAAAGAGTATCCATCGCAAGAGCTATTGCGAACTATCCTTCAATAATTTTAGCAGATGAACCTACGGGAGAGGTTGACAGCAGCACAAGGGATAAGATCATTAAGATATTCGAGGAGTTAAGGCTGCAGGGACAAACGATAATAATCGTTACCCATGACCCAGAAGTTGCAAAGCACTGTGACAGAATTATCCGTATAATGGATGGTACTCTGTCACAGGAGGAGAGAAAAAATGATCAGCAATATGCTACTAGATAAGCTGTGTCTTCTGTTTTCTTCTCGTTTCCTCTGTTAGTAGATGAACACTTTATTGTTCTTGATTCCTTCAGAGTTTCCAGGCCCATTTCCAATCGCTGGATCTGTATTTTTGCCCTCTGTACCTTCTCGTTCTCAACTTTAAGTTTTTCCAGCAATTCTTCCTTCCTTTCTTCACTAATGTTTGAATCGGATATTTGTTTTTGGTATTGTTGAGATACCTGAGCATATTTCTTGAACATTTCATGAAGAGTGTCAAGGTTCTTTTCCAGATCCATTATAGTCTTGTCCATACCGGTCGCTTCCTTCGTTTTTTGAACTTGTTTTAATAACATGTGTTTTATCTTTTGGTTCTAAGCTCTAATTCAAAAAGCAATAACATTACATATAAACATTTCTATATAATAATATATAGTAATTCTCATTATGATGAGATAATTTTTCACCATCCTGACTACAGTATCTGGGAGAAGTAAAAAGAATAAAAAAGAAAAGAAAAGAATAATAAAAAAATAGTGAATATATTATATTATACCATCTTAGCAAATTCCTTCCGAACCCTCGCAGAGTTGTAATATTGCAGCTTCTGGGTGGGAATGTATCACTTCATCAAGCTGCTCTTTGCATTCAGCAGGTATGTCAGAAAAAGTACTGTCCTTTTTAATGAAGTCTACTATGGATTCATTATCTGTGAGTTCTATAACATCGAAATCGTTTACCATTAACATTAGTTCCAATATATCCATCTTTATTGGATCCACATCCTCATTTTGTAAACTTATGACAGCTTTGTCATGGTGTTTGAGTTCAGCATGCATTCTTTCAATTTCCGGGGAAAGTATATCCATTCCAGCTTTCATGGCTGTGGATGCAGCAAGCACCTGAACAAGTAATATCTCATCATTTTCGAACATGTCACCTATTTCTCTCATGGCTGCTATGCATCCTTCATCAGCAAGTATCACAGGATCTATTCCTATCTGTATACCTTTCTTTACAGCTGACTTAACTGCTGTTTCATCGTATTCCCTAATAGCTTTTTTTATCCTGAAAAGGATATTGTCTTTTGTTTTTTCCACATCTGTTTGTAGCACAATAATACCTCCCGCATTCCCCTCAATGGTAAGGCAGGGACATTGTAATATATTGGACAAAAACAGATCTTTATTTAAATCTTGCGAGCTAAAAGTGACAAATCGTTATTGATATACAAATTTTAATAAAAAAAGAAAAATTATATGGATATATGCCTCTAACTAGAACATAATCACAGCAAAAGTAATAAACTGATTCTTTTTGTTGGTATCAGTGAACAAATTGTTCTTATAAAAAAGAAATATCAATACCTGCGGAATTGCAGGTATTAGATTTTACATTGAAGAAACTATTCTTGTAATATCGTCACCTACATCGGATGTGGTTGATGTTCCACCCATGTCGTAGGTCTTCACCTTACTGTCAAGGATATTCTTTTCAATAGCAGCGACTATCGTGTCAGCAGCCTCTTTTTCTCCCAGTTGCTCCAGCATAAGGGAACCTGCCCAGATCGTAGCTATAGGGTTGACCTTGTTTTGTCCCTTGTACTTTGGTGCAGAACCATGTATGGGTTCAAACATACTTGTGCCTTCAGGGTTGATGTTGCCTCCAGGAGCAAGTCCAAGACCACCCTGTATCATTGCACCGAGGTCCGTGATAATATCACCAAACATGTTCGGAGTAACAACTACATCAAACCATTCCGGATTTTTAACAAACCACATGGTAATAGCATCCACATAGTTGAAATCAGTTATAATCTCTGGATATCCAGTGGCAATGTCCTCGAATTCCTGCCTCCAAAAACCATATATATCGGAAAGTACATTCGCCTTGTCCACAGATGATACATGTTTCTTTCTCTTCATAGCGAGATCAAAAGCGTATTTGATCACTCTGCGGGTTCCTTCCTTTGAGATCATGCCTATCTGGTAAGCTATCTCGTCACTGTCTGTTTCAATGTCAAGGCCGAATCTGGCAGAATAAAGACTCCTTTCAACCTCAAGCAGGTTCTTACTCACTCCCTTTTTAGCTTTTCCGCCGATGCCTATGTAGAAATCTTCAGTGTTCTCTCTTATTACGGTGAAATCTATATCTTTTGGGGTCTTGTCTTTTACAGGTGTCCATGCACCTTCTAGCAGTTTGATGGGTCTCAGGTTCACGTACTGGTCGAAATAGAACCTTGCTGCCAGAAGAATTCCTTTTTCCAGAACCCCTGGAGCTACTCTTGGATCACCGATAGAACCAAGATATATCACTGGGTAGCTGGAAAGTTCCATAAGTGTATCAAGGGAGATCAGCTCCCCGGTTTCAAGGTAGTGGTCAGCACCCTGAGGGAATTCTATCCATTCAACATCGAACCCATATTTTTCACCTGCAGCATCTATGACCTTCTGACCTTCAGCAACTATTTCTGGTCCGATACCATCACCGGGTATAACTGGAATCTTGTATTGTGTCATGTTTATTCCTTCTGAAATTGATATTTATCTTTGTATTACCTAACCATTTTTTTGGCATACTCTATTAGCCCACCGGAATCCACGATCCCTCTCACGAAATCCGGTAGTGGGGTTGCCTGATATTGTTCTTTCTTTGTCATGTTCTTTATGGCCCCGGTGGCAAGATCCACCTCAAGGATATCGCCATCATCTATCCTGTCCGTATCAGGACATTCCAGAAGTGGAACCCCTATGTTTATGGCATTCCTGAAAAATATGCGCGCGAAAGATTTTGCTATAACACAACCTATCTTTGTTCCTTTGAGAGCCAAAGGCGCATGTTCTCTCGACGACCCGCAACCGAAATTGCTACCTGCAACGATTATATCGTTCTCTTGCACTTCCTTTGGGAACTCAGGCCTCACTCCCTCAAAAGCATGTGCTGCAAGTTCTTCAGGTGTATTCATTATGAGATACCTGCCCGGGATCACAGCATCGGTATCGATATCATCACCAAATTTCCAAACTTTTCCTTTCATGTTATCACAGCCAGAATAGTATTATAATAGTCATTCTGTCAGATTTTCAATAACTGACATCAGTAACTAAACACAATAATCCTAAATAATACTAATGTAAAGTGGGCAAAGGTCAGTATATCCACTGAGGAGATGTTTATTCAATCTATTGGTTACTTATGGCCTAATGCACTGGGTTCATTTCCCCCATGCCAGCTAAGTCGTGGCCGCATCTTTATCACATGAGCAGCTTCGGTGGTGTCGTCAAGTATAAAAGCTATTCCTTTTTGCATTCCCATTTTTCGGATAGAATCACCAATATTCTCTTTCATATAGCTTGGTCTGAAAGATTCAAGGGCATTAATATCTTCAGCTGCTGTAAGGCGGTGACATATCAGTATATCAGACTGTGAAGTGACTTCCGGATCAAGGGCTGAAGGACGCTGTGTGGCAAGTATCAATGAAAGTCCCGGCTGTCTGCCCTGCCTTAGCCATTCATTGATTAGTACATTTGAAGCAAGTGTCTTGGTTCCGGTGGGTATAAAAAGATGAGCCTCGTCGATGAACATCCATACCATAGGCATGCCTGTGTTATCTTGTTCATATCCCATTGTCATGCGTTCCTCTGATCTGCGTGCCTCAAGGCGCTGATAATATATTTCCTTGCTGATCTGGCCAACAACAACTGCTCTCACATCTGTGTCTTTAAGAGTACTAACATCGAGGATTGTTGTACACCCCCTGCTCACAAGATCTTTCACATTGACTCCTTCTTCTGTGAAAACTCCCCATGAAGATGCAGTTCTGATGTAGTTTTCAGCAGCACTTTTAGTTATTTTATCAGCTCTTTCATCTTCCATCACCATGTCCATTATTGTGTCGAAAGAAAAACTATCATGCATTGATCTGAGTTCTGCAATCACTCTGATAAAAAGCACCCCCAGAGGCGAAACTTCATTGATGCTGAACAGCTGACACCATGAATACCCATCCATTGAAGAAATAGGTATAGAAAATGGAAGTACCTTTATCTGTTGTTCATCATATTTTTTTATACTTCCGGAAGGCACGAATACTCTTATATTTATTCTTTTTGGGTTCAGGGACCATTGATCCAATAAGGTTTTCTGCGGATCATTAGCTTTTTCCATTGTCCAGAAGATACCCATAGTGTCTATCACAAGAGAAGCAATATTATTCCTTATATGTTGAGGAAGCAATGATATTTCTTCTACAAGGGTACCCATTGTATAGGATTTTCCATATCCTCTTTTACCACAGATCAAGATACAATGAGGTCCAAGTGCATCCAATCCTACATGCGATGCAGCTGAGCCGTCAAGTGCAAGATATCTCCCAAGGTTAAGAAGACCTTGTTCCTCTTTATTTCTTCTGCCAAGAACGTAAAGGTTTTTGGCAACACCCGCTTCAAAAGTATCGGCTATAGGATCCATATACAGTATAAATAAACAGTAAATATATATTTATTTATGCACACATGAGGTGTCAGGATCGAAACGAAAGATATAAATTCTACTGCACTGAATCCATTCAGAGGAATCTCCTGTTCATAAAGAATCACACCCATCGATGCATTACATTTAATGGATCAATTGGTGCAATAATATACTATTCCCCGTAATTCACCCAAGATCTGAGAGGTTCCTCGATTTCTCCATCTATCTCCTTACTATTTGTACTTTTCAAGAAAAATGAAGTTTAAGTATACCTCTGGCTGCAAGTATTCCTGTTGCGGCAGAGTTGACCAGATCTCTTGAAAGACCGGTCCCATCTCCGGCAGCAAAAAGCCCTTTCACATTGGTTTCCATGTTCTTGTCCACAGTTACTTCCATAGCATAAAGTTTTATCTCTGGCGCGTACAGGAGAGTGGAGTCAGAGTTCACTCCAGGAATGATCATATTAAGGGTGTCCAGACCTTCTATTATGTCCATGACTATTCTATGAGGGAGGGCCATGGAGATATCTCCAGGAGTAATATCTTTCAGGGTATTTTTTATTATATTCTTTGCAATTCTTGCTTCAGTGGAGCGTCGGCCTCTGCGCAGATCTCCCATCCTCTGCAACACGGGCTTTCCACCTCCGATGGTAGTGGCCAGTTTTGCCACAGATTTCGCATATTTAATCGTGTTTTCCATCGGATGTGTCAGTTCCACATGTACAAGAAAAGCAAAGTTCGTGTTTTCAGAGGTCACAGTATGCATGGAATGCCCATTTGTGGCAATAAATCCCTCATAACTCTCTTTCACAACAAACCCATGTTCATTCGTGCAAAAAGTCCGTACGAAATCGTCATATCTGGACGTACGGATATGGAATTTTGGGTCATGGTTTATGCGTGTGACAGGGTCCATTATTATTGCAGGCACTTCCACCCTTACTCCAATGTCCACCCCGCTAAAACTCGCATTTATGGAATACTTTGTTACCAGTTGATCCACCCATTCACAGCCTATTCTTCCCGGACAAAGTAATACATTATCAGATTTAAGAAGTGTTCCATCTTCCAATATCACTCCTTTGCATTGGGAATTTTCAATTATCAGGTCTATTACCCTTGTTGTTAGCATAAAACGTACGCCTTTGTCATCAAGGTCGTGTTTGAATCGCGAAATTACTTCTTTTGCCTTATCGGAGCCTATATGCCTCTGTCGTATCTCTATGAACTTAGCACCTACTGAAGCTGCTCTGCGCTGCAATATCTCTAACTCTTGCTGGTCAGGCATGGACATACTTGTCGTAGCACCATATCCCAAAAAAACAGCATCTACTTCTTCCACAAGTTTCCAGGCCTCCTTCTCATCACCAGTGAATACTGAAAGGTCACCTCCAATATCCGGTCTGAGGTTCAAGGTCCCATCTGAATAAGTACCAGCACCACCCACGCCGCACATAATGCCGCAGGGTGAACAGCGTGCACACTTCATTTCGGGTTCCAGGGAACGATGCCTGTCATTAACATCGCTTCCCATATCAATGACCAAAATCCTTAACTGATGAGGGGCAAGTTCCCTTGCAGCAAACATGCCTGCAGGCCCTGCTCCTACTATGATAACATCATAATCAGATCTAATAAAAGAAGAGTTCATGCACATCATCCTTTGCTATATGAACAATGTGCAATACGCTCTCTCAAGATAAAATCTTATCCAGTTGTTTCATTTTTCGGGCAAGGGAAATTTCCTGGGCTATTCTCCTTCCCGTTGAAAGTCCAGGCTCGATAAAGTCCGAATATGGAGATCCTGATGGGTAAAGGTTTGTACCTGCAACTATGCGGGCTGATATCTCAAAGACCTTTATCTCAAGTTTATCAGTGAACACTGTCTCAAGACAGAACGGACCTATCATACCATCGAAAAGCTTCAGGGACTCTTCAACAACTTTTTCTCCAAGCTCGAATATGAGTGGGAGTAAAGATTCTCTTGCAACAAGTGGTACGTTTCCTGTGACAACGTATGTGGGATGAATTCCAGCATCTTCCAGTTCCCGGGGGGAACCCAGCCTGAAGATCTCATCAGCATTAGATTCAACACGTCTGTCCATACTTAGCATTTCCAGTACACCGTTGCTTAGTGTATAGCCTTCTTTATTCAGGGGCGAATAGAAGAAATGAAGGTAATATCTTGTACCAACTATGAATTCCTGGATGTTGTATTTCAGAGTCGTATCAACATTTTCAAGGAACTCTTCGTAATTCTTGGCAACAAAGAAACCACGCCCTCCTTTAGCCCCATGGTATTTTACCATAACTGGTCCGTTGATCTCTTCAGGTTTCACCAATTTAGGCATGTGGATGCCTGCACCTTCCAGCCATTCTCTTTCCTTGTTCCTGTCAGATTCCCATTCAAGTACTTTCCTGTTACCAAAAGTAGGTACCGGAAAATCAACAAATTTGTCAGTACCCAGGTATTCAACAAAAGAGCCATGTGGCACAACGATAGCATTCTTCTTTACAAGCTCTTCCGCTATGGATGGAATGTCTTGATAGCTATCTACTACAATGAACTCATCGGGCTTTGCTTTAGGAAATGCATCATAGAACTTAGGAGGTTTTTTAACGCAGATGCCAATGGTCTTGAAACCTTCCTTCCTTGCACCATCAAATATCTGAAGGCTCGAATGAGAGCATACAGTTGCAATTGCAAGGTTGTCCAGATCATAGGTTTCGGTGATTCTCATGATTTGGTCTTTTTCGATCATTATTGTGCCCCAAAAAGTTACATTATATTGTTCTATCTATTTTTTAAGTTTGCGGAATCATTCTCATAACTGCGAATCGTTTCGAAGTTTACGGAAAAGTTATGAGGTTATTAGTAGTTATTATAAAACATGGAACAGACAGAGGAAGCAGGCAATAATTCCGATAAAGTGCTGGTCTTACCCCTTAGTGAGGATTCGAAGAAGGTAACACAGGCTCTATCTAATGAGAAAGCTCTCAAAATGCTAGAGATGCTAGCAGACAAACCCATGTCTGCCACAACTTTATCTGAAAAAATGGGCCTTCCCCTTACTACTATTAAATATAATCTTGACAGCCTTATAGAAGCTGACCTCATTAAAGTGAAAGAGACAAAATGGAGCCAGAAAGGCCGTGAGATTAAAATATATGAGCCAGTGCAAAAACTCATTGTGGTGGTTCCCGGTACAAAGAACGTTGATAGATCATCGATCATGGGTATGCTGAAAAAATACCTGGGTCTTTTTATAGGTGCAATATTTGCAGCTACAGGTATAGAATTCCTCACACGACGCATAGGTCTGCCTTCTTCGACTAATTATTATCCTACAGATCTTGAAGAGGCTACAATGAAATCCGGTGAATACGGCAGATCTGTCAATGAAAGCCTTGATACCGGTGCAGGAGCGGTATATCAGTCAAATGTAGCAGATGAGGCATCTCCTATGCTGTCGACCATTATCTCTAATGATAGCTCAGAAGCTGCTATCGTAGATTCCGGTCACGCTGTAAATACGTCTCAGATGACCCCTTCGGAAATCCTGGCAACATACATGAATACAACAGTATCGAATACAACAGATCTTAATTCAACTGTAGTATCTGTACATTCTACCTCTCTCGAAAATGTAACAGTTCTCACAGGCACAAGTCCAGGTCTTATACCTCCTGATCTTCTGGCCCATGTAAGTATTTGGTTCTTTTTTGGGTGTCTATTTGTAATAATATTCATGCTGATGAGGGAAATATATTATAGAAAAAAGGCTCTATGAGAATTAGTGAGAATAAATGAGGGTTGCACTTAAGATCGCATATGTGGGAACTGGATATCACGGGTCCCAGATCCAGTCGGATGTTGCCACCATTGAGGGTGAGCTATTCAATGCCTTAAAAGAGCTGGATATAATAGATGATCCAAAGAAAGCGTCTTTCCAGAGCTCCGGAAGAACAGATGCAGGCGTACATGCAAGAGGGCAGGTTGTGGCTTTCAATACTGATAAGCCTAATCTTGCGATACCAAGGGTTATTAATTCTAAATTGCCCAACTCCATATGGGCTTGGGCACATGCGGAAGTTCCAGATGACTTTGATCCAAGAAGAGATGCAACTAGCAGGGTTTACAGATACATCATGAGTGGAGAGCAATATGATATATCTCTTATAAGGTCTGCTTCAAAGATATTGGTCGGAGAACACGATTTTTCAAATTTTTGCACTAAAGATGAGGATAAAACAACAGTAAGGGATATAAAAAGAATAGATGTCAGAGTAAGCGGAGTACTTACAAAAATCGACATAGAGGCAAATAGCTTCCTTTGGAACATGGTGCGTAAAATGGTTACTGCTCTCACAATGGTGGGAAGCCGTATAAGAGATGAGGTGTGGCTTAAGCAAATGCTTGAACCTGAATCATATGAAGAAGGATTAGAACCAGCCCAGTCTTATGGTCTTACTCTTATGGAAGTAAAATATCCGATGCCCATACAGTGGGTAGATGATGCTTATTCACTACGCAGGGCTTCTGAAAAGGTACAGGAATATCTTGTGAGACATCGTGTGATGGCAGAGGTCATGCAAGAACTAGTACCAAAAGAGTGACGTACTTTTCTAATTGCAGGAGTTACCAGGCCAAATATATATTAGATAGCAAAATGGCAACTAATATTTATTCTTCCATCAAAATAAATGACTTCGATGTACCTTATGAACTGGTATGGAGAAAAGTCAAAAATCCAAGGCTGGAGTTCAGGACTGGATACCTTAAGCTAGTGGTGCCACATGGGTTTAAAGAGCATGAAAAACTACTTAATAAACACAGATCATGGATATTCCAGAGATTTATTACTTATAAGCAGAGGCATATATTTTCTTCAGAGATAGAACTTCATTCTGGAAGAACTGAAATTCAATTCCGGGAATACATTGGATCATTGATATTCTGTATCGGTACTGAACTTGGTGTCCTTCCGAAAAAGGTGACATTCAGAAAAATGCGTACTAAATGGGGCAGTTGCAGTTCAAAAGGGAACATTAATCTAAACACTTATTTGAACTGCTTGCCTGAAAGGCTGGTGGAATATGTTGTGTTCCATGAAATGACCCATTTAATAGAAATGAATCACGGACCCAGGTTTCAGGAAATTGTACATAATAGATTTCAGGAGCATAGGACCCTTGAAAAACAGCTGCGTGAATACTGGCCTGCTATTATGGACAAGTATTCTATCCCATGATCGATAAAAAAGATTCACGGTCATCTGTAACCATGTATCAATTCCCTTCATATCCCAATTCTCTGGCTTTGCTATAGGATTCAGCAGCCTCAGTATTTTTTCCAGCTTGGTTAAGTGCCACGCCTCTATTATACCATGCTACGGCATAATCCGGATTTAGTTCTATGGCCTTATCATATGCTTGTATAGACTCCTCAATTTTTCCCATCCTTCGAAGTGTATTCCCTTTACTATACCAAGCATCATAATTCTCAGGATTAAGCTCTATTACCTTGTTAAATACTTGCTCTGCTTCCTCTAATTTTCCCATTCCAAATAGTGTGTAACCTTTGTGCATCCAGGTCCAAACATTCTGTGAATTCAGTTCTATAGCTCTATCGTATGCTTGTATCGCTTCATCATATTTCGCCATTCGGCGAAGAGCAGTACCTTTACTGTCCCAGGCCCCGTCATTCTGTGGCTCGAGCTCTATGACTTTATCAAATGCCTGCATTGCATTCTCATATTCATTTATATTATAATGTGCCCTGCCTTTATTATTCCAGGCTTCAGCATACTGGGGGTCAAGTTCTGTGGCTTTATTAAGGTTCTCTATTGCTTTTTCGTATTCCTTCATCTCATAGAGGACATTACCTTTGTAATTCCAGGTCTCAGCATCCAGTGGGTCTAGCTGGATAGCTCTATCAAACTCCTGAATTGATTCTTCGTTTCTTCCCATTTTATTAAGAGCATAACCTTTGTAACTCCACGCTTTTGCATCCAGTGGGTCGATCTCTATGGCTTGGTCACATACCTCGATTGCTTCGTCGTGTCTTCTCATTTGATTCAAGAGATAACCCTTGTTACTAAGGGCTCTAGTGTACTGGGGGTCAAGCCTGATAGCATTGTTTAATGCTTCCATTGCTTCGTAATTCATACCAAGTTCAATATATGAAGCCCCTTTATAATTCCAGGCCTTAGCATCCCTTTTGTTAATTCCTATGGCTTTGTCAAATGCTTGTATGGCTTCTTCATATCTTTCTATATAGTAGAGGGCATATCCTTTATTATACCAGGCCGTGGAAAATCTTGGTTCCAGCTCAGCGGCTTTATCATATGCTTGTATGGCTTCTTCATATTTTTTTAGATGGAACAATGCAACACCTTTATTGTACCATGCAAAGCCATCCAGAGGGTTAATTTCTATTGCCTTGTCATAAGCTTGTATGGCCTCTTCATATCTTCCCATCTTACGAAGAGCAATTCCCTTTTCGCTCCAGAATTTTGAATTATCAGGTTTAAGTTGTATGGCTTTGTCGAAAGCCTGTATTGCCTCTTCATTCTTTCCTGTCTCAGAAAGTGCCATGCCTTTACCAATCCAGGCATCTGCATTTTGAGGGTTTAATTCTGTGGCTTTATCAAATGCTTCTATTGCTTTGGAATATTCTCCTTCCTCCAGAAGCTCATTGCCTTCCTTGGTGAGATCTTTTGAATCATCAGTTTCAATACACCCTGCACAGAAAACAGCGGCAAATACTAAAACCTGGATTGCATATTTTTTGTCCATTAACATTTTTCCCTCAGATTTTCCTGCTCTCTATTAAATTATAGAAGTTATTGAGAATTAAGTTTTTCTATTTAGAAAGGACGTTGGTAAATCCAGTTTTCAAATCCATATTATATTTCTATGTATTATCTACATTTAACCATTCCAATGCTAGTTTTCACATAACGATATAAATCCATCAACAAAATTTTTTCACATGTACTGTAACATCTATAATCAAAGATGTCTATTTTTTGGTTAACCAGACAAGATTCATACCTTTTGTAGTACTGTAATCTTTCTGGTAAGACTTCTATGTACTCTCTGGCTATATTCTGAAATTATTTTGAATCCTGCATCATTCGCAAACGCACTTACATCAATTTCAGAAACCACTACAGCAAGTTTCCCATTTCGAAGTAATCTGTACATTTCTCTGAAAGCACCATCATAAAGATGGTGCAGGGATTCAGCTTTAATGGCTGCAGAACGCCCATAGGGAGGATCTGTGACTATTGCATCCACACATTCATTTTTAAGGGGGACCATGCACGCATCCCCTATTATGATGTCATGGTAACTGCCAAAAGCTCGCAGGTTCATCTGTGCACCTGCAGCTATCATGGGGCGCACTTCAATTCCAATTACTTTTACTCCTGTAATGGTACCTTCCACCAGGATACCAGCAGTTCCACAGAAAGGGTCAAACAAAATTTCATCTTTCTTAATTCCTGATATATTCACCAGAGCTCTTGCTACCCGCGGCATGAGCACACCAGGGTAGAAAAAAGGTTTCTTGTGGGGTAATCTCTTTTCGTAAGCACTTCTGTCCACAGACGCCACTACAGTGCCAAAGATACATTTCTCTCCAATGATCAGCCTGAATTTCACATCTGGTGTTTTTAGGTTCGCCCGGAATCCTTTTCTAAATATACTGCCACCAATGTGTCCTTCTATGAACTCTCTTTCAAAATCGCAATAATGCTTAATCTTACGGGCACGCACCACAAATGTCTTACCAGGGTCAATATACTTTGAATAATCGATATTTTCTGTCATTTGTAATATGGTATTTGCAGAAGTATCGCATATACCTGCAACCCTTATTATATGGTGCGACATGGCAAGTCTCTGTGCTACATACAGCAAACGAGGTTCTATCTCACTCCAGGTGCCATTGATGTCTACTACAAGGCATTGGTCAAGAACTTCGTATTCCTTGAACTCCAGTCCTGCAATTTTCATGCAGGCATAAGCTTCCATAACCGGTAGAGAATCATGCTCTCCAGAAAGTTCCAAAGCGTATAGCATAACACTTTCATAGAGAATGTCTTTGGTATTAAAAAGCTGCTGTCCTCTGTATTAAAAAATGGGGGATATCGGCTAACCTGTCTTAAAGCATCCAAAGCAAAGAACTATTTACTATAACACTATTGAAATCTCCTGATGTCAAAGCCTCTTTATCTTGGTGAAATGCTGCTGCACTGGTGCAGTAAATGTAATGTGCCTGTACTTGGAAAGGAATGTGCATGCGGCAGTCGTACAAAAGCAGTGACTGTAACACCTCCTGGTGACATACGTCCTGCATTTGAATACGACATAGAACTTATAAATTCTGTTTCTATGTTGCAGTTCAATGCTCCTCTTATAGCTGATGAAAGGGTGGTGGTGCTGAACAAGGCTCCTTATGATGACCGCATGGACGAGATTATCGTTGATGGAGAGGTATTAGGAAGCATCAGGTTTGAGCTTGACACTCTAAAATGGGTGCTTCTATTGCGCTTGGAAGGGGCTAGGCGCCTTTTCCAGGACAAGTCTCTCTCTGCTATGAAGGGCTGGGTTATTCTGGAACAAGGTGCATTAAAGTTCATACTTGGAGGTGCTAATCTGCTGGCCCCAGGAGTACTGGATGCTGATCCAGGTATTCTGGAAAAAGATGAAGTCGTAGTTCTTGATCCTAAAGGCCAGGTTGTAGCCACCGGCAGAGCTCGTATGAGTGGTGACAGAATGAGGGAGCGCCCCAAGGGTGTTGCAGTAAAGGTAAGGGTCAAGGAAGAACCACGTGATGTGTTTGTACCGCCTGGTGGCCAGACATGGGCTGAAGTCATCGATGCCAACAGGGAGTTCATGGCCGAATTCATATCCCGCTCTCACAAGTTCATTACTAATGTTGCATCAAGCATGACCAAACCTGTGACTGTTTCATATTCCGGAGGTAAGGACAGTCTTGCTGTGTTACAGCTTGTAAGCGAATGCATCGAAGACTTTGACATACTTTTCGCTGATACTGGTATCGAATTTCCGGAAACGGTGCGTAATGCTCAGGAAGTCTCTCATTTATACGGTAAACATCTCATATCTATTAGCTCAGGAAATGCTTTCTGGGATTCAGTGGATAGTTTCGGTCCTCCCAGTGTCGAAGTACGCTGGTGCTGTAAAGTTTGCAAATTAGGGCCTATCACCCAGCTTATCGAAGGTAACTATGAAGAAGGCTGTCTTACATTCATCGGACAGCGCAAATACGAATCAGACACAAGGGCAAAAAGTGAAAGGGTGTGGAAGAATCCCTGGGTAGGAAATCAGGTAGGAGCTGCTCCAATACAAGACTGGACAGCTATGCATGTGTGGCTATATATTTTCATGCATCGTCTTCCTTATAATCCTCTCTATGCAAAAGGGTTTGACAGGATCGGATGCTGGCTGTGTCCTTCATGTTCTCTTGCAGATCTGCGCAGGCTCAGAGAAACCCATCCATCATCTGCTGCAAAACTGGAAAGTTATCTGACAGACTATGCTAAGAGGTCTGGACTTTCTCAAGAGTGGGTGGATCATGGAATGTGGAGGTGGAAGAAGTTGCCACCAAGACTTCAGGAGATAGCAAATTCCAAGGGGATTCCCACTACACCCAAAGCCTTGATCAATGGTAAACTTGAGCTCACTGTAACATCTGGTTACCGTCCATGTAAGCAGGGGGGTGTTTCTGCAGAGGGTAGTTTTGGCACAGCTATAGATCTAGGGGTGATAGAGGTTTCTGGAATGCTTGAAGCTGTAGGTAAAGTATCCTTCATGGAAGGAGTTGCTTCTATCATTCAGGGTGAGGACAGTGCTCAGATATTTGCTTCAGGCACAGTAACGGCTCGCAGTGATACTGAAAAACAGGCCCGCCAGTTGATACGATCTGTAGAATTATCCATCAGGAGGGCTCTCCGATGTAGTGGATGTGGTGTATGTATGGGTCAGTGTCCACATCATGTGATCCGGATAAAGGATAACATTGCTGTGATCGGTGAGGAATGTATACATTGTGGAAAATGCATAGGAGTTTGTCCGGTCGTGAAATTTGGATAAATCCTAATAATATCATTTTTCTACATTTTCAACCAGAACATTTATACATGATATGCACTAACCCTTGACGGTGATTTTTTGATAAAAAGGGCATTGCTAAGCGTTTCTGACAAAGCTGGGATTGTAGAGTTTGCGCGGGGGCTTGCAGCCCTTGGTGTAGAATTGCTATCTACTGGCGGTACTGCAAGGATCCTGCGGGATTCGGGAATTGAAGTGAAGGATGTTTCCGAGGTCACAGGTTTTCCTGAGATGATGGATGGCAGGGTCAAGACATTACACCCCAAGATACATGGCGCCATTTTGTGTAACAGGCATGATCCCGATCATATGGACCAGGCATATAATGCAGGTATCGAGCTCATTGATCTAGTGGCTGTAAATCTCTATCCATTTGAGATCACAGTGACAAAGGAGGGTGTTTTGTTGGAGGAGGCCATTGAGAATATAGACATCGGTGGACCTACTCTCTTGAGATCGGCAGCTAAAAATTTCCACTCTGTTACTGTTCTTTGTGATCCGGCAGATTATGGGCATGTACTTAAAGAGATCAGGTCAGCAGGCGTAGTTTCTGATAAAACGAGCAAGCAACTTGCTATAAAAGCTTTCAGACATACGGCATGTTACGATGCGACGATAGATACTTATCTTAGTAAGGAACTAGCTTCAGAAGAGGTCATACACCTGAACTTCACAGGAGGTCTCGAGCTGCGCTATGGAGAGAACTGGCATCAAAAAGCTAAGTTCTTCAAAGAGCCCGGAGTAAAAGGTCCATCCCTTGCAAATGCACGACAGTTGCATGGGAAAGAGCTGTCGTATAATAATTACGTAGATGCTGATAACGCATTACTCACCATAAAGGACCTTCATGCTGAAAAACCTGCAGTAGTTATTGTAAAGCACAATAATCCATGTGGATTAGCCACTGGGGACACTCTTCTGGAGGCTTTGAGCGCTGCATGGGATGGAGATCCCATCTCTGCATATGGAAGTATCGTTTGTAGTAATCAAACATTTGATCTGCGGTCAGCAGAATTCCTGGAAGGCAAGTTCATAGAAATTATACTGGCTCCTGGTTTTGACCATGATGCACTTGAGTATCTTAAGAAAAAGAGTTCTAATCTGCGGCTGCTTGAGCTGCCTCAGCTGAACGATGTCTTTGATTTTGATCACACTTATAAATATGTAGTTGGTGGCTTGTTAAAACAGTCCAGGGACGTGGGTCTGTATGAGAAATGGGAATGTGTAACAGAAAAACAGTTTCCAGATTCTATGCGTGTTCTCTCCGAATTCTGTATAAGTGCCTGCAAGAGCACAAAATCTAACTCCATCACCCTTGCATATGAGTACAAGAATGGTTGTTATATGATGCTTGCTATGGGTGCAGGTCAGCCAAACAGGGTAGATTCCATCAGAAAACTTGCTGGCACTAAGGCCAGAGAAAATCTGAAAGTAATGCACGAACGTGACCTCTCAACAGAGGATTTTGATGAGTATTGCACAAAAGTGCTTTCAAAGTGCGTAATGGCATCTGATGCTTTCTTCCCCTTCGATGACAGTATCATTCATGCCGCCGATCATGGTATAATGTATGTGGTTTCTCCCGGTGGTTCCATCAGGGATAATGAGGTTATAAATACTGCAAATAAGCTTGGAGTCTCTCTTATATTCACTGGTATGCGCCACTTCCTGCATTGAGTCTCTCCATTTTCTTTTTTTACAAAAATTCACTTATATTATCATTTATATTTAGATGATATATTTATAACCAATATTGATTATTGAATATATTGGATCTACAAATAGTACACAATAGTTAAGTTTTGTTCACATCTTAGATTTAACCCATTAATTAAAGTTGAGAGTAATCACTATGAAATCCAAAGGCTTGCTGAGTTTGCTCACTTTTTCGGAAAAAAGAAAAGATCTACTTCTATTTCTACTGGAGCAACCTTCAACACTTGCTAATATACGTAAGAAGTTTAATGTATCTTCTCCAGAGATTGCTCCACGGATAAGAGAAATGGAATCTGCCAACCTTATGTACAAAGATCCCCTTACCAAGATGTATACCCTTTCTACTACGGGAAAGATCATTGCTAAGTCTTTCAAACCTTTTCTTGATATGGTGGATCTCATAGAGAAAAATGAAGATTTTTGGAATGATCATGATCTATCTGGAATACCAGAACATTTGCTTGAAAGATTAGCAGACCTTAAAGATTGCGATTTTTATGTAGACAGGCATGAGAACATCTATGACTCTCATACAACCTTCTTAGAAAGTATATGCCGTTCTAGTATTATCAAAGGCGTTTCCCCGGTATATTTCCCTTCTTATCCAGATATTTTCATGCAACTTGCAGTAAAAGATGTTCCTACATCTCTAATTATTACTAATTCTATTTATGATAAAGTAAAAAATGAACATGCAGATAAAATGAAGGCATATTGTGATGCAAAATCTACTGAACTTCATCTTATCGAGAACGCAAAGGTGGCTTTTGTCGTGACAGATTTTTTCTTTTCCATGTCTCTGTTCTTTAAATCCGGCAATTACGATCCTCGTACAGACCTCGTCTGCTTTGATAGACTTGGTATACAATGGGGCAATGATCTGTTCGAATATTATCTATCTCAAGTAAAAAAAGTATAAAGTCTGTGTTCATGCCACACTGCCAATTGCTGCCCTTAGATACAATATAGATGCAGATTCACCATCTACAAGGAAAAGTCTTTCTATTTTTCCTTTTGTAGTTTCATTTTCCCTATCACAAGTGAGCCTTTTTATATATACTAGTCCTATGAAAAAGCTGTATAAGATTATTAAAGGTTCAAATGCAAGAACTTGCATTATTATTGCAGATGCTATCAGTAAATGAGACATGATGTGCAATGCTAATAGCAATCTACGTGTATTTTTTTCTCCAAAGCTTACAGGAAGTGTTTTTATGCCAGCCATCAGGTCTCCTCTGACATCTTTAAAGTCGTATATTGTTGAATTAATAAATAGCTTAGATGCATAATATAGGAACACTAGCAATGCAGGCAGGCAATTCCCAATGCCATTCCCGGCTATACCTACAATGAAAGTACCCCATGTCAGTCCAACAACAAGGTTCTTGATCCCCAAACCGCCTTTTAGTTTAAGGTTAAGTTTTCCTAAATTAATTCCTTTACTATAAAGATATCCAGTTATAAGAGGGATCAAAGCTACGGTTATTAAACCGCTATTAATCAGAATGTAAAAACCTAATAGGAATGTACCCAGGGAAAATAATAGTGCTATCTTTTTATTTGCTCCATTTAGTTCAGATCTGTTTATACTGTCTTCAGTAGATTCAAGTGCACGGTCCAGAGTATATACTGCATATACAATAAGCCCTCCCGCCATGCAGTTCAATACACTGGCCTGTGTCAGAAGCAGTAGTGATGCTATATATACACGTAAAGCTCCAGAGATGGATACCAACACAGAGCTTTTCAGCAGCTTTACTGTTGGGAAATAATTTCCATAATATTTTTTCTCTATGTTCAGTTTTATCTTTCTGGTATAATTGTAATGTGAATTGTTACTTGTTTCCATATACAAGTAATTTGACGACCCTTGAATTATTAGTAACTCAATATACTTTTATATTAATGGCTTACTTTGTAAACAACGCAATTTTTCAAAGCGGTCGTAGACTTTTTGTTGAATATAAAAAATTGGCAATTTATTAAACAAATATTAAATATGATTTAATCTTCTCTATTGTAGAATATGAGTTCATTTTTTTCAGGTCATACTTTGTCTGGATCATTCGATTCTCTTCAAGTAAATATTTACAATTTGATTCATAGTTCCCTATGCTATTCATAGAAAAAGTCTATTTTTTTATTAAGTTTCTGTTTTCGTATGTTGCAGGCAGAGTATTTAATATAGCTTAGTGATGTTTACTTCTGTATGTCACAATCTAAAAAACCTTTAATGCTTATGATCCTTGATGGATGGGGTTATAGTCCCGACCCTAAAGGCAATGCTATTATGGCGGCCAGCACTCCAGTTATTGATTCCCTTCTGGAGAAATATCCCTCCACTCTACTGGAGGCCTCAGGGGAAAGTGTTGGTCTTCCCGCAGGGCAGATGGGCAACTCTGAGGTAGGCCATCTAAATATAGGCGCGGGAAGAATTGTCTACCAGGATCTGACCCGGATCAACCGGGCAATCGAACTTGGTGATATCTATAATAATAAAGTACTTCTTGATGCTGTGAATAATGTTAAGGCGAACAACTCAAACCTGCACTTAATGGGTCTTTTCTCATACGGGGGAGTTCACAGTCACATAAATCATTTGAAAGGTTTAATAAAGTTTGCTACAGATGTGGGAATTTCAAAGGTCTATGTTCATGCTTTTCTTGATGGCAGGGATGTTCCTCCAAGGCAAGCTCTTCACGATATGGAAGAGTTTCAGCAAATATATTCCCTAAAAGGCAATGCTGTAATTGCTACTGTCTCAGGGAGATATTATGCTATGGACAGGGACAAGCGCTGGGATAGGACAAAGCTGGCTTATGATGCATTGGTCCTAGGTGAAGGTTTGAAGTCCAAAGACCCAGTTTCGGCTGTAAGGGAGGCATACGAAAGGGGTGAAAATGATGAATTTGTCAAACCTACAGTGATCACTGATAAAGATGATCAGCCTCTTGCCAATGTCAATGAAAATGATTCCGTGATATTTTTCAATTTCCGGCCGGACAGGGCACGTCAACTTACCTATTCTTTTGTAAATGAATGTTTTGAGGATTTTGAAAGGTCTATTCATCCGCATGTTCATTATGTATGTATGGCCGAATATGATGAGAACTTAAATGTGCCTGTTGTATTTCCAACAGAAAGCATTGAGAATACACTTGGACAAGTTCTTAGTGCTCATGGTGTTAAGCAGTTAAGGATAGCTGAAACAGAAAAATATGCACATGTTACTTTTTTCCTAAATGGGGGTGTTGAGCAGCAAAATCCCAGGGAGGACAGGTTATTGATCCCATCTCCAAAAGTGGCTACTTACGACCTTAAACCAGAAATGAGCGCTTACGAGGTTACTGATGTTCTTGTGGAACAGGTCATGTCGGGCTCATACGATGTCATCATAGTTAATTATGCTAATATGGATATGGTGGGCCATACAGGTTTCTTTGATGCTGCAGTAGAAGCGGTACAAACAGTTGACACATGTGTCGGCAAAGTCGTGGATGCTGTCATGGGATCAGGTGGTTCTGTTATCATTACTGCTGATCATGGCAATGCTGAAAAGATGGTGGATATGGCTTCAGGTATTGCCCATACGGCTCATACATCTAACCAGGTACCTTGTATATATGTTTGTGATGAACCTTATCTGAAGCTTAGAAAAGGAAAGTTATCAGATATTGCGCCCACAATGCTTGAGATACTGGGTATCCAGCAACCATTGGAAATGACTGGCAGATCACTTCTGTATAAGTGATCCTAGGACCACTGGTCCAGGGTCCTCTGTTCAGGTCCGCTAGCCTTTTCCAGCCTTTCACAGGCTTTCATAACCCTTTCTTTTGAAAAGTCATGCTCCTGGCAAAGGAGTTCTATAATTTTATTTGTTTGAGGCTTTTTCCACTCGAGGGTGTAATCGTCTGTTACAGAAGGGTTTAAAAAAATATCCTTTATATCCTGCAGGTCCTCTATATTTTGCCCGATAGCCCGTAGCAAGTTTTCAATATTATTGTATTCTTTTATAAATTTTAATGCTTTTTTGGGTCCGATCTTCTCAAGCCCTGGGTTGTAATCTGTCCCTACGCATATTGCAACATCAACAAGTTGCTCATGATCGATACCAAGTTCTTTTAGGTTCTCGCTGAGTTCCATTATCTCTGGTTTTACATCCACAAAAATATTTTTATTTGGTAATTTACGTTTACCAGTTATTGTGAGGTTCCTCACAACAAAAGGAGCTCCGAACAGCAATGAATCATAATCTTGAGTAGCTACATAGTTTGCATCTCCCCTTTTAACCATGTGTGCAGCTTGGCTCTCTCCTTCTGAAGGGGCATCTATCCAGGGTATACCCATGGCTGAAAGAAGCTTTCTGGAATCTTTAACTATTTCTTGAGTGACCCTTGAAGAAGCCTGTGCATACATATATTCTTCTTCTGTCAATCCCTTTTCCTTTGCTTCTTCCCACTTTACTGTTGCGTTCTCTCTGTCAGCTGTCCGCTTCTCTATAGTCCGGGCTTTAAGATGAGATGGTTTCCCATCAAAAACAAATACTGGCTTAATTCCTTCTTCCATAAGGCTGGTCATCCGATAAAGAATGCCTGACAGATGAGAGGTAATGTTCCCTCTGGAATCCTTAAGAGGGGTCCCATCTCTCTGTCTTATTATACTCAGGAATTGGTAAAGTGTATTGTATGCGTCTATAGCCACAACTTTATGGGACAATTCGGATATTTCCACATACTGTTTTTTCAGAAGTTCTCCAATATCTGTTCCCATAACAACAAGATAGTTCTCACATATTCTTAGTTGTTTCGTTAATATCAAGTTGTACATCTATGACCGAATCATCAGATGCATCAATCTTTCCTATTTTTAGTATATTTCCTACTCTTTCTACCAAGTCTGCTTTCGTGATCTGGACCTGGTGTCCATCTCCATCAAAGCTTCTGTTCTTGTGTACGATAAGTAACTTCTGTCCACTGATTTCATTGCCAATCTTTGATATGACATTCTTAACGACTTGTTCGAAATCAGAGTATATCATTATTTCCGAGTATTTTCCAGCTTTTTTTATGATACCAATCGGTTCCAGATGAATGCGCATATACGCACCTCTTTGTAAAATGAGAATCCTAGAATAGTCATCATAAGTAAGCACCTGTTTATATTATTTTCGCATCACCTGGGAAAGAACTGACACTCAGCAGTAACAATCTTCCATTATTTCTCATCTGTACCTTCTGCTATTCAGGGATTCCAAAGTTTCATCTACTCTGCTAATTACCTCGTCCATTTTTCTGTCCATGTTACTTTCTATGCTCTGAACATTGGTCTTGAGAGACCTTTCCTTTAAATCTATCATGGTCTCTAGTTTGCGCAGGCGTATGTCTACTGACAGGATCATAGCCGCCAGAGCCCCTACCATAACTATTGCTGCGAGTATTATAAGAGCATTCGCAGGGTCATAACTAAACCTTCCAAGCCATTCGTAGGTAAGTACGAATGATGACACAACCATTACTATGGAAAAAACAATATCTCTTATTTCCATCATCTACCCTCATGAAATAGAATTTTGATTGCTTTATTGCCACTCTTATTTAAAGAGTATTAAATCAATTGATTGACTTTGTAGAAAAGCCTTTTCAATCTTATTTGGACGATACTTTCTTGTTTTTCTTTGTGATGATCATCTTTGTTTGTATACGCGTCTTATTCAGTTTAAAGCTCTGTTATATATGTACATGTATATATATGCACATATATACATGTTGTTACTATATATAGACATATACCTATATGTTCGCTTTACCGGGACGTTTATGTATTTACATTATAAAATGTGTTGTAGCATGATTAGCATCAATAACCAACAATTTTTTATTAAAGTGCATGACAGTGTTAATGGTATGTGTGATCTTGATTTTGAGTTTTTTATAACTGCCTCTATAAATGTAAAATGAGTAGGTGTATTCTCAGAATACTCCGATGGAATGTTATTTAAATTACCCTTTTTATACTTCTTTATTGTCATAGGGGGTACTTACTTGAGTATAAAGGATATCATCAATGTCTGGGTTGTAAAGACAGGGTATTCCGGAAAACAGGCACGTGAATGTCTTAAAAAAAATGCTATCTCATTTGATATAGAATTGCATATACTCGATGAATTCGAAGAAGACCTGAACTCTTCATCAAATCCTGTCATCATGCAGGATCGTTACAGGATGCTTGATCAAAAATATGGTGATTTTACCAACAATCTGGTCATAGAGCTGGAAAGTAATCTGGATGACTTAAATTATTTTTCTGGCTCTCCTCTAAGAGAAGAAAAGATCTCCAGACTAAAGGAAATGCTTGAGGATATGAACCGCGAGTTATCAGGTTTTCATGAAGTTATGGATAAATTTGATGAATTCGAACGAGTTGAGTATTTGAAAACAGCTATTCACGACAAGTTATGTTCTCTTGCACAGTCTAAACTTGAAACATGGGCTTTTGATATGGCAAGGTTTTCAATAAGTATTCTTACAGGTGATATTGTGGTAATGCCTCTTCCTGAAAAAGGTCTTTTTGCAATTGGCAGGGTCATTGGGGGTTATAGACACAACAGTGCAGATATATATACCCGGCATTTTCATGATGTAGACTGGTTAAATATGCAGGTTCCATTTCCCGAGCTGAAAGAAGACCTTAATAATCCTTCAGCAGTTTTTCTTCTTACAGGAGAGTCCAGGGAAAAAATACTTGGTATGCTTGTTTCCAGAAGGATCCGTTAAGGTGGATCATCATGATGCAAGTCCTAAAAATTGGACAAGACTACATTTGGAGAATATTACAAGCAGGTTATTTACAACAAGGAATAAACCCAGGAGGCCGGCTGTACTTCTGGACGCTATCCATATATGGTTTTTCCATGCAGATCCGGTGCCCATTATAGTGCAATAGTACCAATAAACAATTACTATGAACAGACACTTCATGATCAGCATTGGCCAGATGCCGAATTCACTCATCAGAACAGCAAGGAATGGATTTTCCTCAACCCCCTGATCAAGCGCATGATAAGTGGTTATAATATCCCCCAATACATAGAATAGGAATACATACTTTATATCTCTAAGGAAATTTACAAAAGGTTTTGACTTCGTCATAAAAGCGTTTTTGAGTAACACGATCTTATATCCTCATGAACCAGTATATATCCAAAATGGATGCAGATCTTCTTCATATGGACATGCACTGTAGAATGATGTTTTGTGCTCTGAATATAATATAATGGGAGATTGTCTAATTAGAACTTCGGTTTAAAAACCTATTCGTTTTTTCATTAACTCCATACCTTTTTTTTTTGGGGGGGGCGGTAGCTATAAATACCATAAATTTGGCCCCCCTCAT